>NZ_VULP01000002.1:0-207142 GCF_009697165.1 Anaerobutyricum soehngenii
CAACCACCCTATGATGTAACGCCACTTTAGATAGCAATATCTATCGGGGATTAAAGGTCGGAGGTGTAAGCCGTTAGTACGACTGGGCAGTTACAAGCCCATGACCTTTAGGTCGTGGGTAGTTGACTTTAATGAACAGCATAGACTTCTGGGCAATCCCATTATTACCCAAAAAAAATTTAAATACTAATTTCATCTGCAGCCAAAGAACAGAAAACCAGAAATTTAATAAAACAGAAAATGTGATGTCGGAGCGAGTAAAAATGCCGAGCAGGCATTTTCTACGCTGCGACTATCTTCACATTTTCTGTTTTATTAAATTTCTGGTTTTCGTTTCCTTAGCCTCATAAATTAGTATTAAAAAAAGAAAGGAAAAGTACTTGACAAAAATATTTGTGTCGTATATAATAGCCAACTGTAAAGCAAAACTACTTTACATGACATGAGGTGAGAGACTATTGGATAGAATAGTAGAGAAGTCATTACTTTTTGATTTTTATGGTGAATTGCTGACACAGCACCAGAAAGATGTTTATGGTGAATACATTCAGAATGATTTATCTCCTACAGAGATTGCATTAATTCGAGGAATCAGCCGGCAGGGTGCGCATGATTTGATTAAGAGATGTGAGAAGATTCTTACAGATTACGAGAATCGTCTTCATCTGGTAGAGCATTTTCAAAAAGTAAAGAAGACAGTAGCTTCCATTCATACATGTGCAGAAGAGATTGCGGAGTGTGATGATAAGTCCGTTGTCAGAGAAAAGATTGCACAGATTGCAGAACTGTCCAGTAAGATACTGGAAGAGTATTAAGAGCAGGGAGATTTTGTTATGGCATTTGAGAGCCTTACGGATAAATTACAGAATGTTTTTAAGAATTTAAGAAGCAAGGGCCGTCTGACAGAAGCTGACGTAAAGGAAGCGATGAAGGAAGTAAAGAGAGCCCTGTTGGAAGCGGATGTTAACTTCCGTGTAGTAAAATCCTTTGTCAAGACAGTAACTGACAGAGCGATAGGACAGGATGTTCTGACTGGACTTAATCCAGGTCAGATGGTAATAAAGATTGTAAAAGAAGAGATGGAATCTTTAATGGGTTCCGAGATGACAGAACTGGTAATTAAGCCGGGGAATGAGATAACCGTTTTTCTTATGGCAGGTCTTCAAGGTGCAGGTAAGACAACAACCTGTGCAAAGATTGCCGGACAGCTCAAGAAGAAAGGGAAAAAGCCTTTATTAGTTGCCTGTGACGTATATCGTCCGGCAGCGATCAAGCAGTTGGAAGTGAATGGTGCAAAGCAGGGAGTACCTGTGTTTACTATGGGAGATAAGCAGAATCCTGTAGATATTGCCAAGGCTTCTATTGAGCATGCCAGAGAGAATGACAATAATATTGTTATTTTGGATACTGCGGGTCGTCTTCATGTAGATGAGTCTATGATGGAGGAGCTGCAGAATATAAAAGCGAACGTTGATGTGACACAGACTGTATTAGTTGTAGATGCTATGACAGGTCAGGATGCAGTGAATGTAGCGAAGACTTTTGAAGAGAAGGTTGGCATCGACGGCGTTATCTTAACTAAGCTTGACGGTGATACCAGAGGTGGTGCGGCACTTTCTATCCGCGCGGTAACAGGTAAGCCGATATTATATGTAGGTATGGGTGAGAAACTCGAAGATTTACAGCAGTTTTATCCAGACCGAATGACAAGCCGTATTCTTGGAATGGGAGATATATTTACTCTTATTGAGAAAGCGGAGAATGCAGTGGATGAAGAAGAAGCAAGAAAGTTAGAGCAGAAGCTTCGAAAAGCAGAGTTTGGCTTTGATGATTTTCTTTCTCAGATGCAGCAGATTAAGAAGATGGGTGGTCTTACAGATATCCTTTCTATGATTCCAGGTGTAGGAAGCCAGCTTAAGAATGTAGACATAGATGATGGAGCGATGGACGGCATTGAAGCAATCATTTATTCTATGACACCGGAAGAGAGAGCAAACCCAAGTATTTTGAACCCTTCCAGGAAGAAGAGAATTGCAGCAGGAGCTGGTGTAAAGCTTCAGGATGTGAATAAGCTTTGCAAACAGTTTGAGCAGTCACGTAAGATGATGAAGCAGATGAATGGAATGATGGGAAAGGGTGGCCGCAGAAAAGGCGGATTTAACCTTGGTGGAATGAAGCTTCCATTTTAAATATAAATTTAAAAAGTTTAATTAACGATGGTATCCGGGTAACCGGTTCCAATATAGATGAATGAATTATACACAAATATTATGAAAGAGGTGAATCACATGGCAGTAAAAATGAGATTAAAAAGAATGGGTAAAAAGAGAAATCCTATCTATAGAATTGTAGTTGCAGATGCAAGATCTCCAAGAGATGGAAGAAACATCGACGAAATCGGTTTATACGATCCTAACCAGGAACCATGCGTAGTTAATATCGATGAAGAAGCAGCTAAAGACTGGCTTTCTAAAGGAGCTCAGCCAACAGACACAGTTGCAAGATTATTAAAGAATGCCGGTATTGAGAAATAATAACTGGAGGCTAATATAATGAAAGAATTAGTAAGAGTTATAGCAGTTTCTCTCGTTGATCATCCGGACGAAGTTGCTGTCACAGAGAAGGAGACAGAGAACTCCATTATCTTAGAATTACATGTTGCTCCAGATGATATGGGCAAAGTAATTGGCAAACAGGGACGTATTGCAAAGGCAATCCGTACGGTTGTAAAGGCAGCGGCATCCCGCGATGATAAAAAAGTGATAGTTGATATCGCACAGTAATAGGCATTTGAAATGTTACCTGTAAATATTTGAGCAGGTAACATTTTTTTCTATACAGGGAAGAATTCAACGGCAGAATGGAGATAATAAGGTATGGAAGATTTATTTCAGATTGGTATTATTACGGGAACACATGGACTGAAAGGTGAAGTCAAAGTTTTTCCAACAACAGATGATAAAGAAAGATTCCTCGACTTAGATACGGTCATTATTGACACAGGTAAGGAACTGGTTGAGAAGAAGGTGCAGTATTGTAAGTTTTTCAAACAGTTTGTTTTTGTAAAGTTTGAAGGACTGGATGATATTAATGACGTAGAAAAGTATAAGAGATGTCCTCTTAAAGTTACGAGAGAGAATGCTGTTCCATTAGAAGAGGATGAATACTATGTTGCAGATTTGCTGGGCCTTACGCTTGTTGACGAAAGTGGTGTAACGATCGGTGAGCTTGTTGATGTTATAGAGACTGGTGCGAATGACGTGTACGAAGTAAAAACATCCGATGGAGGTCATGTACTTCTTCCGGCAATCAAAGATTGTATTCTTGATGTGGATATGGATGAGAAAATTATTTTGGTTCATATGCTGAAAGGGCTGGTGGACTAATGAATTTCCATGTACTCACTCTGTTTCCGGATATGATTGAGGCAGGGCTTCATACGAGTGTAACCGGAAGAGCGTTACAGAATGGATATATTCATCTGAATGCGGTAAATATACGAGATTATTCCAAAGATAAACATAAACATGTGGATGATTATCCTTATGGTGGAGGAGCGGGAATGGTGATGCAGCCGGAACCGATTTATCTTGCGTATGAGGATATTACACAGAATATAGAGAAAAAACCAAGAGTAGTTTATGTGACACCACAGGGAGCTGTTTTTAATCAATCAATGGCGGAAGAGTTTGCTAAAGAAGAAGATCTGATTTTTCTATGTGGACATTACGAAGGGGTAGATGAAAGAATTTTAGAAGAAATCGTAACAGATTATGTATCGATTGGTGATTATGTCCTTACGGGCGGAGAACTGCCGGCAATGGTCATGATTGATGCGGTTTCCCGTCTTGTACCCGGAGTTTTGAATAATGAAGAATCTGCTGAATTTGAGTCGTTCCATGACAATCTTTTAGAGCATCCCCAGTATACAAGACCGGTAGAATTCCATGGGAAAAGGGTTCCGGATGTGCTTTTGTCCGGTCATCATGGTAATGTGGATAAATGGCGGCGGGAACAGTCGTTGAAGAGAACTTTAGAAAGACGGCCAGATTTGTTAGAGCAGGCTGACTTATCTAAAGATGATGAAAAGTATTTAAAAAAGTTAAAAAAAGACTTGCATGACCAGGCATAGTATGGTACACTTAACAAGTTGTGAAAAAAGGTGGTCCGCTTTTACATTTAGGTATTAAGAACACCGAGAATATATAGGAGGTCACACATGAAAGATATTATTAAAAGCATTGAAGATGCACAGTTAAAACCAGAAGTTGATAGTTTCCGCGTTGGAGATACAGTTCGTGTTTCTGCAAAGGTAGTAGAAGGTTCACGTGAGCGTATCCAGGTATTTGAAGGAACTGTTATTAAGAGACAGAACGGTGGAGCAAAAGAAACTTTCACAGTAAGAAAGTTCTCCAATGGTGTTGGTGTTGAGAAGACATGGCCATTACATTCTCCAATCGTTACAAAGATTCAGGTAGTAAGAAAAGGTAAAGTAAGAAGAGCTAAACTTTACTACTTACGTGAGAGAATCGGTAAGAAAGCTAAGGTAAAAGAATTAGTTAAATAGTATCACAAAAATCGGGGCGAGTATTTATACTTGCCCTGTTTTTCCATACAGATTTCCGGGAAACAGGTGAAAACAGATGAAAAATTATCGATATTTAGAAAGAAGAAATTTGATGATCCGCCGAATTGGTCTATGGGTCGGAGAGATTGCAGCAGCAATTCTGTTAGCATTTTTGGTTATTCAGTTTTGTTTTCAGACAGTAACCGTCCATGGGGATTCTATGCAACCTGCATATTATGATGGAGATACTGTGTTGGTAAATAAACTGGATTATCGATTCGGCAGTCCGAAGAGGCTTGATGCGGTTATTTTAGAACTTGAGAATGGCTCTACAACACATTATTCCGTAAAGCGGGTTATTGGTCTGCCGGGTGAAACTGTAAAGATAGAGAATGGAAAGATTTATATAAATAATAAAGAACTGAAAGGTTTTTCAGAGGAAGAAATCCTTTCAGCAGGTTTAGCTGCATATGATGTGGCACTGGAAGATGATGAGTATTTTGTGATGGGAGATAACTGTAATAACAGTGAAGATTCAAGAGTATCTAATATTGGAAACATCAAACGTTCACAATTTGTCGGTAAAATAACAGGTACGATTCATAAAGCAAAGAGACAGTAGGAAGAATAGCAGGAGGGAAAGAAATGCATTTTCAGTGGTATCCTGGTCATATGACAAAGGCCAGAAGAATGATGCAGGAGAATATCAAGTTAATTGATATTGTAGTGGAACTGGTAGATGCCAGAGTTCCGCTTAGCAGTAAAAATCCGGACATAGATGAACTGGCAAGGAATAAGTATCGTCTTATTGTGCTAAATAAGGCAGATATGGCAGATGCAAAAACAACGGCAGCGTGGCAGAGTTATTTTGAAGCAAAAGGTTTTTTTGTGGCAAAGGTGAACTCACAAAAAGGTGCCGGAATGAAAGAAGTAAAGTCTCTGATAGAAAAGGTCTGTCAGGAAAAAAAGGCAAGAGATAAAAAAAGAGGAATATTAAACCGTCCACTACGTGCGATGGTTGTAGGAATTCCGAATGTAGGAAAGTCTACTTTTATCAATTCTTTTGCAGGCAAAGCCTGTGCGAAGACAGGAAATAAGCCAGGTGTTACAAAGGGAAAGCAGTGGATTAAGATTAATAAGAATGTCGAGCTTTTAGATACGCCAGGTATTTTATGGCCGAAATTTGAAGATCAGGCAGTTGGACTCCGACTGGCATTAATTGGTTCTATTAAAGAAGAGATTCTTAATACAACAGAGATGGCAATTGCGTTTATTGATTTCCTGAAGAAAACCTATAAAGGGGTACTGGAAGAAAGATATGCTGTAGATGAGGGCAAAGAGAATTTAGAGATTCTTGAAGAAATTGCAAGAGTGAGAGGATGTCTGATGAAAGGAAATCAGATGGATATTGACAAAGCAGGACGACTTCTTTTAGAGGATTTCCGTTCCCTGCGTCTTGGCAAGTTGTCTTTGGAGGTGCCAGATGAGCAATAAAGAAATTGAAACAGAGAAGAACAGTGAGAAAGAAACGAGTGGGACAAAGGAAAACAGTACTGCAAAAAATATTTTAGGTACGATCGCATACATAGCCGGTGTCTGTATTTTTGTATTTCTTATTTTACATTTTGTAGGACAGAGAACAGTGGTTAATGGAAATTCTATGGATACCACATTGGCAAATGGACAGAATCTGGTTATGGATAAGCTTTCCTATCGTTTTCATGATCCAAAGAGATATGATATTATCATTTTCCCTGGACCAGAAGAAGAAGGAATGCATCCGTATTATATTAAGCGGATTATCGGAATGCCAGGTGAAACCGTCCAGATTAAAGATGGAAAGGTCTATATTAACGATAAAGAGCTAAAGAGTGATGTATATGGCATTACAGATTATATTGATTATCCGGGAATAGCCGAGGAGCCGGTGACATTAGGGAAGGATGAGTATTTCTGTTTAGGGGATAATCGTCCGGTCAGTCAGGATAGCCGTTATGAGATTGTTGGCCCCGTAAAGCGTTCACAGATTGTTGGCAAGGTATGGATAAGAATCTGGCCATTAAATAAGTTTGGAAAAGTTTCCTGATTTGATAAAGTATCTTAAAAAGTATCTTGAATGGAAGGTGTCTGCGAAATATGGCTAGAAGAGCAAGGAAGAACCAGGAAGTAAGACTGGGAAGGCGGCAGCGCAGAAGAAAAGAACAGAGAAGAAAGAACGTGAAAGAAGTGATTGGTACAATACTGTATCTTGTTATTTTATGTGCGATAGTATATTTTATACTTCACTATGTAGGACAGAGGACAGTTGTACGAGGAGATTCTATGGATACGACTCTCTCTGATGGACAGAACCTTATCATGGATAAATTATCCTACCGTTTTCATGAACCAGAAAGATATGATATTGTTATTTTTCCGGGACCGGAAGAATATGGAGAACACCCGTATTATATAAAGCGTATTATAGGGCTGCCGGGAGAAACGGTGCAAATAAAAAAGGGCAAGGTTTATATCAATGGAAAGAAGCTAAAAAGCGATATATACGGCATTACGGATTATATCGATGAGGCAGGTGTGGCAAAGAGTGCGCAAAAACTTGGTAAGGATGAGTATTTTTGTTTGGGAGATAACCGTCCTGTCAGTTATGACAGCCGCTATGAGGAGGTTGGTCCGGTACACCGTTCACAAATTATTGGTAAGGTATGGATAAGAATCTGGCCGTTAAATAAGTTTGGAAAGGTTTCTTAAAAAATGAAAAGTATTACTGCTATAAAAGAAGAATTTAAAAATCTTACCCCAGAAGAAATTTCTGCACAGATTGTATTGTATCAGAACGATGAAAGAAAAGGCGTACAGAGTTTTTTACTTTCTCAGAAAAAAAAGGTGGAAAAGTATTATCAGGAAGTAGAGAGAATAGAGAATCTGTGCCGGTTTGAGAAAGAATACAGTCAATATGAGTTTATTTGTGGAATCGATGAAGTGGGCCGGGGACCATTAGCAGGTCCGGTTGTAGCCGGAGCGGTTGTTTTGCCAAAAGAAAGCAGAATCTTATACATTAATGATTCAAAGAAGCTTTCTGCAAAAAAGAGAGAAGAATTATTTGAGGTAATTCAAAAAGAAGCGGTTTCTGTAGGAATCGGAATGGCTTCTCCAGAGCGTATTGATGAAATCAATATTTTACAGGCAACGTATGAAGCGATGCGCCAGGCGGTTGCAAATCTGTCTGTGAAGCCAAGTCTGTTATTAAATGATGCAGTAACGATTCCGGGAATGGACATGAAACAGGTTCCGATTATCAAGGGAGATGCCAAAAGTATTTCTATCGGAGCAGCAAGTATTATGGCAAAAGTTTACAGAGATCGTATGATGGAAGAGTATGATCATATTTTCCCAGGATATGATTTTGCATCCAATAAGGGATATGGTTCTAAGGAACATATCGAGGCGATACATCGACAGGGTCCATGTCCAATACATCGCCGCAGTTTCCTTAAAAACATTTGTGGGGAGCAGATTTAAAGGAATGGAGAAGGCAGCAGTGCGAAGAAATTACGGAATGGCTGCAGAGGAAGCAGCAGCTCTTTTTCTTGAGGAAAAGGGGATTCGCATACTGGAGAGAAACTTTCGAAGTTACCATGGAGAAATTGATATTATTGCGCTGGAAAAAGAAACCATTCTTATTGTGGAAGTAAAGATGAGAAGAAATAAAGAATGTGGTACTCCAGCAGAAGCAGTTAATTTAAAAAAACAAAAAAGAATCTGTTATACATTAAATTATTATCGTATGAAAAAACAGCTTATGGACACAACTGCTGTTCGATTTGATGTTATAGAAGTAGATAAAGATTTACAATGTCACTGGATAAAGAATGCATTTGAGTTTCAGGAATAAGTGTTGGATTGAATTAGAAACAGTGGAGAAAGCTATGAAGTTTGTATATGCTAATGAGAATCATTCGACAATGATAAATGAGAAAAATGGTGTAGTATTCCTTACATTTCCAAAGCTTGTGAAGGCTGGAGTATGTCATGGGTTTTCTACTCGAATCGGCGGTGTAAGTGAAGGATATCTTTCTTCAATGAATCTGTCATTTACTCGTGGAGACGATCCACAAAAAGTACAGGAAAATTTTCAAAGAATCGGAGAAGCAATTGGTTTTAATGCAGCAGATCTGGTGTTGTCTTCTCAGATTCATGAGACCAGAATTCGTAAAGTTACAGCAAAGGATAAGGGCGATGGCATTGTAAGAGAAACAGTGCCGGGAATTGATGCACTTATTACAGATGAGAAAGGGATTCCCCTCTATACTTCTTATGCCGATTGTGTTCCTCTTCTTTTTTATGATCCAGAACATCATGTGGCTGGAATGGCTCATTCTGGCTGGCGTGGTACTGTAAAAAAGATTGGAGCAAAGTTTGTAGTATATATGCAAAATGAATACGGAAGTAAGCCAGAGAATATTATTGCGGCAATTGGTCCGTCTATTTGTCGAAACTGCTATGAAGTTGGTGAAGAAGTTGCAGATGCATTTAAGAAAGTGTTTTTGCCGGAGGAAATACCGTTGATCATGGATGATAAAGGTAATGGAAAGTATCAGTTGGATTTATGGAAGGTAAATGAACTCATACTTACACAGGCGGGAATCCGTAAGGAGAATCTGGATATCACAGACATTTGTACCTGTTGTAATAGCGACAAGTTATTTTCACATAGAGCAAGTCATGGGAAAAGAGGAAATATGGGCTGTTTTATGTGTCTATAACTTTTTAAAATCTCGCAGCAAGAATGCCGAGGCATTCTTGAATTATGTGATTTATGTCAGGAATCTTTGAATAAATGGAGAAGAAGAATGAAAAAACATTTGCATATTATTGCCTCGGTTGAATCGGGAAGTATTGCTGAAGAACTTGGTTTAGAGCCGGGGGATGCCATAGAGGAAATCAACGGAAATGAAATAGAAGATATATTTGATTATCAATATTATGTGGAAGAAGAGTATTTAGATGTGCTGGTTCTCACAAAAGACGGGGAAGAGTGTGTATTGGAGATTGAGAAAGATGAGGACGAAGACTTAGGAATTACTTTTGAATCTTCTCTCATGGATGAATACCACTCCTGCTGTAATAAATGTATGTTCTGCTTTATTGACCAGATGCCTCCGGGAATGAGAGAAACACTTTACTTTAAAGATGATGATTCACGTTTGTCTTTTTTACAGGGGAATTATATTACATTAACCAATATGCGTGATAAAGACATCGAAAGAGTGATTCGGTATCATTTATCACCAATTAATATCTCTGTTCATGCAACGAATCCAGAGCTTCGATGTAAGATGCTTCACAATCGTTTTGCAGGAGATATTTTAGAAAAAATAGGACGACTTTATAAAGCAGGCATTCGCATGAACAGTCAGGTCGTACTGTGTAAAGGACTGAATGACGGAGAAGAACTTGATCGGACGATATCTGATCTTGGAAAGTTTCTTCCGTACATGGAAAGTTTATCTGTCGTTCCGGTTGGTCTTACAAAGTACAGAGAAGGGCTTGCTCCGCTTGAACTTTTTGAAAAAGAAGATGCAGGTAAAGTACTGAAGCAGATTCATAAATGGCAGGATTATTTTCGTGAAAATTATGGAACAACCTTTGTTCATGCAAGCGATGAATGGTTTATTCTCGCAGAACAGGAATTCCCAGATGAGGCGTATTATGAAGGCTATGGACAGCTTGAAAATGGTGTCGGTATGATGCGGCTTTTGCTAGAGGAAGTAAAAGAACGCCTTGAAGAACTTACCGGTGATAATCGGGAAAAACATGTGGCAATCGCGACAGCGAAACTTGCTTATCCAACGATTAAAAAGCTTGCAGCGGATGTGGAAAAGAAATTCCCTGGTATTAAGATAGCTGTGTACTGCATTATTAATAAATTTTTTGGTGAACATATTACAGTTTCGGGTCTTTTGACCGGACAGGATATTATTGCACAGTTAAAAGGAAAGATGCTTGGAGAGGAACTACTCCTTCCATGCAATGTGTTAAAAGCAGATGAGGATATTTTCCTTGATGACATTTCATTAAAGGAACTTTCCGATTCTTTACAAGTTCCCGTAAATATTATACAATCAGAGGGAAGAGACTTTGTTGATAAAATTATTACGATAGAGAATGGAGGAAATTATGAGTAAACCGGTTGTTGCGGTGGTAGGCCGCCCGAATGTAGGGAAATCTACGCTGTTTAATGCGTTAGCAGGAAGCAGGATTTCAATAGTAGAAGACACACCAGGAGTAACAAGGGACCGTATCTATGCGGAGGTCAGCTGGTTAGACTATCAGTTTACCCTGATTGATACCGGAGGAATTGAACCTGAGTCTGATGATATTATCATTTCACGAATGAGGGAACAGGCAGAGACAGCAATTATGACAGCAGATGTTATTTTGTTCCTTGTAGATGTACGTCAGGGACTTGTAGATGCAGATTTTAAAGTGGCAGATATGTTACGCCGTTCGCATCGTCCGGTTCTTCTTGTCGTAAACAAAGTAGATAACTTTGAAAAATATATGCCGGATGTCTATGAATTTTATAATCTTGGTCTTGGTGATCCGATTCCTGTTTCTGCACAGGGCAAACTTGGAATAGGTGATATGTTAGATCATGTAATTGAACAGTTTGAAACACCGGCACGAGAAGAGGAAGAGGAAGATGAACGTCCGAAGATTGCGGTAATCGGTAAACCGAATGCAGGTAAGTCTTCGATTATCAATAAGCTTCTTGGAGAAGAACGAGTGATTGTATCTCCGGTTGCAGGAACGACAAGAGATGCGATTGATACAACGGTAAAGCGTAATGGTCAGGAATATATCTTTATTGATACAGCGGGGCTTCGTAGAAAGAGTAAGATTAAAGAAGAATTAGAGCGTTACAGTATTATTCGTACCGTTACAGCCGTAGAGCGTTGTGATGTTGCCGTTTTGATTATTGATGCAACGGAAGGAATTACGGAGCAGGATGCAAAGATTGCAGGAATTGCCCACGAACGTGGTAAAGGTATGATTATTGCAGTGAACAAGTGGGATCTTGTGGAAAAAGATAATACCACGATGAAGAAGTTCACAGAAAAGATTCGCGAAAAGCTTTCCTATATGCCATATGCGGAACTGATTTTCCTTTCTGCAAAGACAGGACAGAGACTTCCAAAGCTTTTTGATATGATTGATGCCGTAATTGAAAACTGTGCCCTTCGTGTACAGACAGGTGTCTTAAATGAAATTCTTACCGAAGCAATGGCTATGAAGCAGCCACCATCAGATAAAGGTAAGCGTTTACGAATTTACTATATTACTCAGGTTTCTGTAAAGCCGCCGACATTTGTTATGTTCATTAACGAGAAGAAACTGACACATTTTTCATATACCAGATATATTGAGAATCAGATCCGTACGACATTTGGTTTTCGTGGTACTCCGATCCATTTCATCTATCGTGAGAGAAAGGAGAAGTAAATGACTGCTGTATATTATGTGCTTGTAATTGTGGTAGGCTATTTTTGCGGCTGCATTGAAAGTGGTTACCTTGTAGGAAAGTTATGCGGAATGGATATTCGTGACTATGGAAGCGGGAATTCTGGTACAACGAATGTACTTCGTGTACTTGGTAAAACTCGTGCATTACTTACTTTCCTTGGAGATGCATTAAAAAGCTTTGTTCCGGTACTTATTGTAAAGTTTGTATTATGTCCGGCTGTACCAGATTTGAATGCAGAACTGATTCAGCTTGTTACAGGGTTTGCGGCAGTAATGGGACATGATTATCCTGTTTTCTTAAAGTTTAAAGGAGGAAAAGGAATTGCGACAACAGCCGCCGCAATGATGGCTTTTGACTGGAGAATCGGTTTATGCTGTTTTATTATCTTTGTGACAGTCACAGCTGTAACAAGATATGTTTCCTTAGCTTCGATCCTATTATCAGCAGGTATCGTAGTAGAAATTCTTATTTTTCATCCAGGAAGATGGGATTTATTTGCGATGTGTGTCCTTTATGCATTTTTTGCAATTTATCGCCATAGAGCAAATATTGGCAGACTTTTATCTGGAACGGAAAGTAAGATCGGACAGAAAGTAAATGTTAATAAATAATAATTTCCGGTTTTAGATTGGAAAGAATAAAAACGATATATCTCATCTGAAGTTTTGAGATGCGTTCAAGATGCAAGAACATTTTTTACGCAGCATTTACAGAACAGGTGGGATATATCGTTTTTTGTTTTTCTTTTATTTGAAACGTAGACAGGAACTCTTAGATATGACGCTGTGCAATGATAAAGTAAATGAAGGAAAATGAAATGTATTATGCGAAAGAAGATATAAAAAATACTATCTCTTGACAAATTTAACTTTAATGATAGAATAATAACGGGAATAAAATGAAGTTTTTAAAAATGATTTATGCAATTCAGGTTGCTCGACTTGAAAGTCAGGATACTTTTGGAAACTATGCTATACTATATGGGTTTTTATAGATTGTGAATTGCCGTCATATTAATAAAAGAAATGGAGATAGAACTATGGAAATGGATAACCGCTCAGTTCGGCTGAACAAAAAATCAAATTTATTGAAATTAGATGAATATATGTACCCGCTGGTTGATACGGATAAGCCTAATGTATTCCGTAATCTGTTCCCGTATGAGGAAGTGCCGAAAATAGCCTTTAATGACCGAATCGTACCTCATGAAATGCCGGAAGATATCTGGATTACGGATACAACTTTCCGCGATGGACAGCAGTCAAGAACGCCGTATTCAACAGATCAGATCGTGCATATATATGATGCATTCCACCGCTTAGGAGGACCGAAAGGAATTATTCGTCAGTGCGAATTTTTCTTATATAGTAAAAAAGATAGAGATGCGGTATATAAATGTATGGAAAAGGGTTATAAATTTCCTGAAATTACAAGCTGGATTCGTGCAAGTAAGAAAGACTTTGAATTAGTAAAAGAAATTGGTTTAAAAGAAACCGGAATTCTTGTAAGCTGTTCTGATTACCATATTTTCTATAAAATGAAAATGACAAGAAAACAGGCGATGGAACATTATTTAGGCGTTGTAAGAGAATGTCTTGAAACCGGAATCAGTCCAAGATGCCACCTGGAAGATATTACCCGTTCTGATATTTATGGATTTGTTATTCCATTTTGTCTGGAGCTTATGAAATTAAAAGATGAGTATGGTATTCCTGTAAAAATTCGTGCCTGCGATACGATGGGATATGGAGTAAACTTCCCAGGAGCTGTGATTCCACGTTCTGTGCCGGGAATTATTTATGGATTAAAAGAACATGCCGGAGTACCATCAGAATTACTAGAATGGCATGGTCATAATGATTTCTATAAAGCAGTGAATAATTCTACAACAGCATGGCTTTATGGAGCATCTGCTGTAAACAGTGCATTATTTGGAATCGGTGAACGTACAGGAAACACCCCGCTTGAGGCAATGGTATTTGAATATGCCCAGCTTCGTGGAACATTAGACGGAATGGATACTACAGTTATTACAGAACTGGCAGAGTATTATGAGAAAGAGATTGGATATCACATTCCGGAAAGAACACCGTTTGTAGGAAAGAACTTTAATGTGACAAGAGCCGGAATCCATGCAGATGGTCTTCTTAAAAATGAAGAAATCTATAACATATTTGATACAGATAAATTGTTAAACCGTCCGGTGCTTGTAGCGGTATCAAATACAAGCGGACTTGCTGGAATTGCCCATTGGATAAATACTTACTATCGCTTAAAGGGAGATAAGGCAGTAGACAAGAAGAGTCCACTGGTAGCCGAGGTAAAGAAGTGGGTTGATCAGGAATATGAAACAGGTCGAGTAACTGCAATTACAGATGGCGAATTAGAAAAAGTAATTAAAGAAAGCAGCAAAAAATTAAATGTTAACCTAATCCCATAAATCAGTTAAAAACAGAACTTAATACGAAGGATTTAAAGTAGACAGAAAAAATAAAAAAACGATATATTCCAGATGCAATTACAGGGCGGAGGAATATATCGTTTTTCTGTCTATATCGAATCTACAAATTAAAAATTATTCTGATAATTCTTCCCATTTGTCATAGAGTTCTAGTAAGGTAGATTCATTTTCTTCAAATTTAGTATTGAGTTCCATAAGTTTTGATACATTGGTAGCATTTTCAGGTAATGCCATTTCATTTTTTAACTGATCATTTTCTGCTTCTAAGCGACTGATTTCTTTTTCTGTCTTCTTTAAATCGTTGGCACGCTTACGCTGTTTTGCGGCCTCTTCACGCGAACGTTTCCAGTCCTCCTTGGCTTTTTCTGGAGAAGGGGCAGGAGATTTATCAGCGGAGGCAGCAAGTGTGATGTTATCGCTGTCAGCAGATACGTTTCCAGCTTCTTTTTGTTCTAAGTAATAGTTGTAGTTGCCTTTATAGTTTACGATGCCTTCTGGGGATAAGTCCAGGATTCTTGTGGCTGTTTGATTAATGAAGTAACGGTCATGGGAAACGTAAAATACAGTTCCCTCATAGTTGTTAATCGCTTCTTCTAAAATTTCTCTGGACTGGATGTCTAAATGGTTGGTCGGCTCATCAAGAATGATGAAGTTCGCATTGGAAAGCATGAGTTTAGCGAGAGAAACTCGTCCTTTTTCGCCACCACTCAAAGTGCCGATGACCTGAAATACATCTTCGCCGGTAAAAAGAAAGGCAGCAAGAACATTTCGGATGCGGGTATTAGTCAGCTTTGGATAGGCATCAGAAATTTCATCAAAAATTGTTTTGGAATCGTCTAATACATGTTGTTCCTGATCATAATAACCGATAGAGACCTTAGAGCCATAGCGGATTTTTCCAGAGTCAGCACGAAGCTGGCGGTTAATGATTTTTAAAAGAGTGGTTTTTCCGGTACCGTTGGCACCGAGGAGTCCAACAACTTCCCCACGTTTAATCTGAACATTTAAATTACGGAATAAAGCCTTATCACCAAAAGATTTGGAAAGTCCCTCAATAGTAAGAACATCGTTTCCACTAAGTACTTCCGGTTCTAAAGTGATACGCATCTTACTATTTAAAGTCACAGGTTTATCGACAAGTTCAATTTTACTAAGCATTTTCTCCCGGCTTTCCGCACGTTTGATGGACTTTTCACGATTGAAAGAGCGAAGCTTTGTGATTACCTCCTCCTGATGGTGGATTTCCTGTTGCTGATTCATGTAAAGTTTCATCTGGGCATCACGCTGTGCTTTTTTCTTTTCGGCGTAAGCACTGTAGTTGCCGTTAAATACCTGACTGTTTCCACGCTCGATCTCGATTACTTTATCAACAACTTTATCAAGAAAATAGCGGTCATGGGAAACAATAAGCACCGCACCCCGGTAGTTAGAAAGGAAAGTTTCTAACCAGCGAATGGATTCCATATCAAGGTGGTTAGTCGGCTCATCAAGTAAAATGAGATCTGGGTGCATCAGAAGAATACGGCTGAGTGCTACGCGGGTTTTCTGCCCTCCAGAAAGAGTATGGATTGGTGTGTCAAACTGGCTTTCATCAAAGCCGAGGCCTTTTAATACACCGGTAATTTCGCTTTTCCAGGCATAACCGTTTGCCTTCTCAAAGTGGTCAGTAAGACGGGAATAACTTTCCATTGCTCTTTCTAATGCTTCACCGGACAAAGTACTGATATCTTTTTCTAATTGACGTATTTTCTTTTCCATTTCGATGATATCTTTTTTTGCATCAAGCATTTCTTCATAAATGCTGCGATGAGAACTTACGTCGATGACCTGGGATAAGTAGCCATAAGTAGAGCCTTTCTGAAAGATAACCTCCCCATGATCTGCCTCATATTCTCCAGTGATAATTTTGAAAAGAGTTGTTTTACCGGCACCGTTGATACCGATTACAGCAGCCTTTTCCCCTTCATTAATTAAAAAATTAACATTATTTAATACGGATTTTCCTCCGAATGCTTTTTCGATTTTCTGACAGGCTAAAATCATAATAACCTCCAAATTGATTATATTATTATATAGAAGAAATATTTCTGATGTATTTTATCATGAAAGAAATAATAAGTAAATAAGTGTTGGAATTTTTAACAATCCTATTTGACATTAAAACTATTTTTGTATATAATTGATTAAGTAAAACTTGAGAATGGGAATTTTTTATCAAAGGGAGGATCTTATGCCAGACAATAAAGCAGTTGTAAAAACAGGGAATGAAAAGTCAATTTCTCCGGCAGTGATAAAAAGATTACCCCGGTACTATCGGTATCTTGGAGATTTACTGAAGAAGGATGTTGTTCGTATTTCTTCGAAGGAACTGAGTCAGAGAATGAACGTCACTGCTTCTCAGATTCGTCAGGATTTAAATAATTTTGGTGGGTTTGGTCAGCAGGGGTATGGTTATAATGTAGAGTATCTTTATAATGAGATGGGTAAGATTCTGGGTCTGGATAGAACAAATAACATCGTTATCGTAGGTGCGGGTAATCTTGGTCAGGCGTTGGCGAATAACCAGGATTTTGACAGTAATGGATTTAAAATTATCGGACTTTTCGATGTGAATCCAAGATTAATTGGTATGACAGTGCGGGGTGTGGAAGTATATGATATCGACATGCTGGAAACATTTTTAAAAGAGCATGAGGTAATGATTGCTGCATTAACGTTACCGAAGTCAAAAGCAGTAAAGGTTGCAGAAAAGTTAGTTGATTTAGGAATTAAGGCATTATGGAACTTTGCACCAGTAGATTTACATTTTTCAGAAGATATTCTGGTTGAGAATGTACATCTTGCAGAGAGTATTATGACATTGTCTTATAGAATTCACAGTCAGAATCAATAGAATAATTATTACAAAGTATATATTGTAAAAGAAAGTAAAGAGATGAAAAGCTGTGTGATAGAAAGCATTGTTTTTCATCTCTTTTTGCTGACTGCTCAATCGCAAATTACGTATGTATGCTCGGAATCTTCTTACAACAGTAAGTACAGCAACGACTCTGGGGTACATTTTTTAAGAAACAGGAGGTTTAAAGATGCGTTACGTTGCTTCGAGAGAAGAAATGCAGCAGATTGATGCGTATAGTATAAATACGATGGGGATTCCTGGTATTGTTTTAATGGAAAAGGCGGCGCTTGCTTTAGAAGAAGTCTTTTTAGAGAGAGTATCAACAAAGAGTCATGTACTTATTGTTACGGAAAAGGGCAATAACGGTGGAGATGGTCTGGCACTTGGGCGTCTTTTATTAGAAGATGGATACAATGTTGATTTTTATGAAATCGGAGCGATTCCACATGATTCAGATTCTCATCAGATTCAGAAGAAAGTTTTAGAGCAGATGGAAGCGCAGTTTTTGATGGAGTTTCCAGAAGAAGAATATGATGTGATCGTCGATGCTGTTTTCGGTGTCGGATTAAAAAGAGAAGTAGCTGGACAGCACAGAGAAGTGATCGAGAGAATGAATCAGAAGAAAGCGTTAAAAGTAGCGGTTGATGTGCCATCGGGTGTAGATGCTTCAACAGGACAGATTCTTGGTATAGCTTTTTGCGCGGATTTGACGGTTACGTTTGGACTACTAAAAGCTGGGCTGCTCCTGTATCCGGGAGCGGATATCAGTGGAGAAGTTATTGTAAAGGAAATTGGATTCCCAAACAAAGCGGTAGAAAAAATTGCTCCGAAGATGATTTCTTTTGTAAAAGAGGATCTTGCTCTGCTGCCAGAACGAAAAGCCTGGACGAATAAGGGAAATTATGGGAAGGTATTATTGATTGCTGGGGCGAAAAACATGGCTGGAGCAGCAGTTTTAAGCGGAACGGCAGCTTATAAAAGCGGAAGTGGGCTGGTACGGATTTTTTCCTGTGAAGAAAACCGGGTAATTTTACAAGAAAAGCTTCCGGAAGCGATTCTTACAACATATGATTCAGAAGAAAAGGCGGGAGAGATTTTGCCGGAAGCGATTTCCTGGGCATCAGTTATCGGTATTGGTCCAGGAATTGGACAGAGTATATTTGCCAGAAGATTATTAAAGCAGGTTCTTGCATTGGGAAAAGTCCCGCTTGTGATTGATGCGGATGGATTAAATAATCTGGCTGTTTTATTGAAAAATGATAGAGAGATAAAACAATTATTCTATGAATATAAGAGTGGAATCATATTAACGCCACATCTAAAAGAGATGTCCAGGCTGATAGAAGAAGAAATAACGGAGATTCAGAGTAATCTGCCAAAAGCAGCGATGAAGATAGCAGATCAAGATCATATAATCGTCCTAAAAGATGCAAGGACAATTGTATCTGATGGAAATGCTCCTTCATATATTAATATGAGTGGAAATAATGGGATGGCAACAGGCGGAAGCGGTGATGTTTTAACCGGAATAATTTGTGGTTTTCTGGCAGGTGGGCTTAGTTTGTTAACTGCAGCACGATTAGGAGTGTATTGTCATGGACTTGCGGGAGATGCCGCCTCAAAAGAAAAGGGATATTATAGTGTACTTGCAGGAGATTTGCCGAATTATCTGGAAAAAGTTTTGAAATAAAAAATTTCAGGGGAAAGATCAAAAAGAAAAAATCAGAAAGAAAAAAATCATCAGAATACTCATGATGTTTACTGGAAATACTTCATTTAGAAAGAAAAGTAAAATGGAGTGAGTGAAAATGATGATAAAACGGGGAGATATTTATTATGCGGATCTGCGTCCGGTTGTAGGCTCAGAACAGGGTGGTGTTCGTCCGGTTCTCATTATTCAAAATGATGCAGGAAATCGCCATAGTCCTACAGTAATCTGTGCAGCGATCACGAGCCGGATGAATAAGGCAAAGCTGCCAACTCATGTGGAGCTTTCTGCAGCAGAATGTGATATTACAAAAGACTCTGTCGTACTATTAGAACAGATACGTACCATTGATAAACAGCGGTTAAAAGAACGTGTATGCCATCTTGACACAGATACACTAAAAAGAGTAAACTATGCCTTAAAAATCAGTTTAGAACTGATTACATAAAGGTAATTTAAGAATGTTCTGACATTCTTGAATTTTAAGTAGATTGATAACACAAAGGAGAACAACAATGAATTTTGAACCAGCAGAAAAAATGAAAAATTTTGAAGCAGGAATTTTTCAGATTTTAGATAAAAAAAAGAAAGAATTAGAAAAACAGGGAAAAAAGATTTATAATTTTTCTGTAGGTACACCGGATTTTGAAACACCGGAATGTGTAATGAAAGCAGTGTCAGAAGCTTGCCTTCATCCGGAAAATTATCATTATTCTTTAGGAGAAACAGAAGAACTTTTAGAAGCGGTCGTTCATCGTTATAAAAAAAGATATTATATAGATATTGCCAAAAACGAAATCATGTCAGTTTATGGATCCCAGGAAGGGATGGCACATATTTTTCTCCCGCTGATTAACCCGGGAGATATCGTACTTTTACCGAATCCAGGCTATCCTATTTTTTCAACGGGAGCATTTATTGCACAGAGTAACCAGTGGTTTTATCCATTAACAGAGGAAAATAATTATCTTCCGGATTTTGATGCTATTCCGCAGGATGTAAAAGAAGCAGCCAAAATCATGGTTGTATCTTATCCGGCGAACCCTATTTGCAAAACGGCACCAGATGAATTTTATGAGAAATTGATTGCATTTGCAAAAGAAAATAATATATTAATTATTCATGATAATGCCTACTCTGACATTATATACGATGGGAAAGAAGGAAAGTCTTTCCTCTCATTTCCGGGAGCAAAAGAAGTTGGTGTGGAATTCTATTCTCTGTCTAAAAGCTATAATTATACAGGTGCAAGAATGTCTTTTGTAATTGGTAATGCAAAAGTTATTGAAGTGTTTAAACGTTTCCGTTCCCAGATAGATTATGGAATTTTCCTTCCGGTACAGGCAGGTGCCGTAGCAGCACTTTATTCTGATGATACAGCAGTAAAAGAACAATGTGCGGCATATCAGGAAAGACGAGATGCTTTATGTGGAGGACTTCGTGAAATTGGCTGGAACATTCCAGACAGTGAAGGAACAATGTTTGCATGGGGACCGTTACCAAAAGGTTATGCTAATTCCAATGAATTTGTTATGGAACTCATGGAAAAGACCGGAGTAATCTGTACACCGGGAAGCAGCTTTGGAAGTCTGGGAGAAGGATATGTTCGTTTTGCTCTTGTACTACCCCCATCAGAAATAAAAAAAGCAATTGATAGCATCAAAGAGTCCGGAATTATCAAAGAGTAACCACTTGACTACATGATAAAACGGTGATAAACTTAGAAAAGTTATGCCTATAAAGAGTATTTGCAACTATTCAAAGCATTATAGATGCGTTGATTCTTGGCATTGAATAGTTTTGAGTACGTAAATATTATAAAAAGTAAGGAGAAGATAAAATGTCAGGACATTCCAAGTTTGCGAACATTAAACACAAAAAAGAGAAAAATGATGCTGCAAAAGGTAAAATTTTTACCGTAATCGGTCGTGAAATTGCAGTAGCAGTAAAAGAAGGCGGTCCAGACCCTGCTAATAACAGTAAGCTTCGAGATGTAATCGCTAAAGCAAAATCAAACAATATGCCTAATGATACGATTGAAAGAGGTATTAAGAAAGCTGCCGGAGACGCAAACTCCGTAAACTATGTACAGAATACATACGAAGGATACGGTCCTAACGGTATTGCGATTATCGTAGAAACATTAACAGATAATAAGAATCGTACTGCAGCTAACGTTCGTTCCGCATTCTCTAAAGGTCGTGGAAATATCGGTACATCTGGTTGTGTATCTTTCATGTTCCAGAAAAAAGGACAGATTATCGTATCGAAAGAAGAGTATGAAACAGATCCAGATGAATTCATGATGGTTGCATTAGATGCAGGTGCAGAAGACTTCGTAGAAGAAGATGACAGCTACGAAATCACTACAGATCCAGATGTATTTGGTGAAGTAAGAGAAGCACTTGAAAAAGAAGGCGTACCAATGGCATCCGCAGAAGTAACAATGATTCCGGACAACTACGTAACATTGACAGACCCAGAAGATATTAAGAATCTTAACCGTACATTAGACTTACTTGATGAAGACGATGATGTACAGGCAGTATATCATAACTGGGAAGAAGAATAATTATACGGATTTCCATTAGGAGATAAAAATAAAAAACCAGAGATTTGTGCTATAGCAAATCTCTGGTTTTTGTCTGTTAAAGATAACTCCCATCTCTTCTTGAGACATTCTTAAATTAAAATTGTTTTTTTAATAATTCTTCTGCAGTAGGGGAATCAATATAAAGACTGTCTGCAAGCCCGCCTTTTAGGGCAGCATGGATGACCGCCGCTTTCTTTTTGCCGGAAACAACAAGCATTTTGTTAGGGATTTTCTTGATGGTTTCAAGTGAAGGTCCTACAACACGTGCATCCATTGTTTCGTCAAATACATCTCCATTTTTATTTAAGAAGTGAGAGCAGCAGTCACCGATTGCTCCGCGGTGTATCATATCCTGGTATTCGATTGATGTAATCAGTCCCATTTCATAGAGAATAGAAGGGCGCTCTAAGTTGCCGACAGAAAAAATAGCTGTTTCGCATATTTCTGCCATATCACAAACTTTCGCAATCTGTGAGTCCTGCTTTAGAGCTTCCACAATAAATGGTTTTTCTACCATTGCAGGAGCAGGAATCTGATAAGCAGTTCCACCAAAGCAATCGGCAAAACTTCGAAGGATAGATAGAGAATTTGACTCATAAACGGCCCGCGAAAATCCGCCGGCAAGCTGGATTACAGATACTCCCTTACGCTTGATTTTAGGAAGCTGACGTGCAAGGGCAGTTAATGTATGACCATAAAAAACGCCAATCACACTATCGTTTTTTACATATCTTGGAAGATCATCTATCAAAGCAGCACAGACATCCTGGAGAAGAATCTGCTCATTTTCTACCAGATCAGGAACAATAACAGCACGTTTAATCGGATAAGCATCTATCAGGTCTTTTTCGAGTGCTGTATCATTCAAGATCGAATCTTTAATGCGAACCTCGATAATACCCTTATCCATAGCAGATTTTAAAATCCTGCTGACAGTGGCCTTGCTTATCCCTTCTTTTTTTGCAATCTCAAGCTGTGTACGGTTTAATTCATAATGCATTTTTGCAATGCGGATCATCTGTGTGATTTTATTTGTATCCATATTTCTATTAATCCTCTCTGTAAAAAGATTCGTAATTCATAAAAGCCTTTGTAAAATAATAACGCACATCTCGCAGCAAGAGTGTCGAGATATTCTTGAATAGTAATAAGTATATCATAAAAGGAAATTTGCGGCTATAATTTACGAGAATATGCACTTATTCATTATGAACAATTTTCATATGTGAAATTTGTTTCATATGCCGATTGACTTTTCTCACAATAAAATCTATACTATAAACAACAAATGAAATGATTCTCCTTAATAATGAGAAATATTTCAATAATCTAAAGGGTTGCTTTTCAGGTTTTGTAAACGATACGACTGGAGATGCAGAATAGTAGGAATCTAAGGATACAGACGGGATTCGAGTAATATCTAGGAGGTACAATTATGAGTGTTGTAACATTGATCGGAGCAGGACAGATGGCTTCTGCGCTTACTTTTCCACTTTTTGAGAATGGACATGAGGTACGTTTAGTAGGAAGTCCTTTAGATGATGCGGTTATTGACAGACTTCGTGAGGATAATTACCATGTCAACTTAAGAAGAACTTTACACGATGGAATTAACTATATTAAATGTGCGGATGTTAAGGAAGCAATTAAGGGAGCAGATTTGATTGTATGTGGTATATCTAGCTTTGGTGTAGAGTGGTTTGCAGATGAGATTCTTCCGATTCTTGACGAAAGTATTCCATTAATTTCTGTAACAAAAGGAATGCTTGATTATGAAGATGGAACGATGCAGACCTATCCGGAATACTGGCAGGAAAAACTTCCAGAAGGAAGTAAGTTAAGATTATATGCTATAGGTGGTCCTTGTACGGCAAGAGATTTATCTGATCACGATCCATCTTTTGTGGCATATTGTGGTCCTGATTTCGAAACATTAGAATGGATTCGCAGTTTGTTTTCAACAGATTACTACATTATCAGCCTGACAAAAGATGTTGTCGGCTTAGAATGTGCGGTAGCGTTGAAGAATGGATATGCACTTGGCACAGCATTGGCAATTGGAATTAAAGAGAAACTTGGTGATGACGGAATCGATCATAATAATATGAAATCTGCACTTTTCCAGGAAAGTGTAAAGGAAATGTTAGAACTATTAAGAATTGTAGGCGGTGGTGTAGATAATATTATGTTTGCAGCCGGAGACTTAGACGTTACAGTATCAGCCGGACGAAGCAGAACAGTAGGTTTACTTCTTGGAAAAGGTTACACTATTGAAGAAACATTAGAACAGTTACAGGGTCAGACATTGGAGGCAGTTGTTATCGCAACAAGAACTGCTCGTGCAGTAAAGGCGTTGGCAAAAGCAGGTAAAGTAAGTATTGATGATTTCCCATTATTAATGCATGTAGACGGCTTGCTGAATGAACATGCAACACTTAATATTCCATGGAAGAAGTTTGAAAGACATATGTAACAATTTGAAAAGAATTTTTTGAAAAAGAAAGTACAGAAAAGTTCTGAAAGTACATAAAAAAGATCGGGGGAAAATAATGACATATTATTTAGGGTTAGATTTAGGAACAGGTAGTTTAAAGACAGTATTATTTGATGTAAATGGATTGGAAATTGCAGCTTCTGCTGTGGAATATCCATTGTATCAGCCACATAACGGCTGGTCTGAGCAGAATCCGGAAGATTGGTATCAGGCAGCATTAAAGACAGTTAAAGCGGTTATGGATCAGTCAGGTATTGCACCGGAACAGGTAATGGGTCTTGGAATTTCAGGGCAGATGATGGGAGCAGTTATGCTTGACAAGAATGGAGAGATTCTTCGTCGTGCAATCTTATGGAATGATGGAAGAACTTCTGAATCTTGTGAGCATGTACGACATATCGTAGGAGACGATTTATTTATGAAATATTCTCTTACTCCTGCAAGACCGGGTCTTACTGCAGCAAAGATTCAGTGGGTAAAAGAAAATCAGCCACAGATTTATGAAAAAGTAGAACACATTTTATTGCCAAAAGATTATCTGCGCTATCGTCTGACTGGCGAATATGCGACAGAAGTGTCCGATGCTTCTGCAACACAGATTCTTGATATTCCAAATAGAAAATGGTCTGATGAAATTATGACTGCCATGAATCTTAACGAGGCAATGCTTGGTAAAGTATACGAATCCCAGGAAATTACGGGATATGTTCTTCCAGAAGTTGCAAAGTTAATGGGAATCACATCAAAATGTGCCGTAGTCGGAGGTGCAAGTGATAACTCTGCCGGAGGTGTAGGAACAGGTGTTGTAGCACCGGGACGAGCTATGACAACAATTGGAACGAGTGGAACAGTATTTGCTTTTTCCGAGGAACCGGTACTTGATATTAATAAATCTGTATATACATTCTGTATGCCGGTTCCGGGAGCATGGCATTTTATGGGAAGTGTAAATTCCTGTGGAGCTTCTCTTAAATGGTGGAGAAATAACTTCTATCCAGATGATTTAGAATATGAGCAGATTAACAAAGATGCTGCATCTTCTAACCCAAGTGCAAACCGTTTAATTTATCTGCCATATTTAAATGGAGAACAGTCTCCTCATTTTAACTTGAACTGTCGAGGTTCTTTCGTAGGACTTGCTGCAATTCATACAAGAGCAGATATGACAAGAGCCGTAATGGAAGGAACAACGTATGCATTACGAGATATTCTTACCGGAATTCGTAATTGTGGTGTACGTCCGGAAACAATGCGGATGTGCGGTGGTGGTTCAAAGAGTCCATTCTGGAGACAGCTTATGGCAGATATCTATAATATGCCAGTAACACTTCCAGATATGAATTCTGAAAATAGCGCAGCCCTTGGTGTGGCAATTTTAGCAGCAGTGGGTACCGGAGCATACCCAAGTGTGGTTGATGCCTGTGATAAGATTATTAAAATGCGAGACGAAGTTTATAAACCGGACGAAGAATTTGCATTTATTTATGATAAAGTATATCGTGAATTCGATGCACTTTATCCAAAGTTAAAAGAAAACTGGAAATCTATCTTAAATATTGATTTCCAATATTAAAAATAGAGTCGAAGTAATAGATTTGGAATTTATCCAGCAAATAAAGCAGCGAAAAAGAAACCAATAGAGGCATTGAGGTTCTCTTAAAAAGAAAACCAGAAATAGTATAGTTTTATACATACTATTTCTGGTTTTATTTGTTTAGTCTGTCTAATTACTGTTTTTGTATTTCGATTACTGTTGCAGGAGTTCCTTCCGTATATTTTATGGTTACTTTATTCTCTGCTTCTAACAATATCGTATCTAAATGCTTGGATATATCTACGTCATAAATCAGGTCAGATTCATCTAGAACGATGTAATAATGGGAAGTTCCATCAATGACTGCCTGTGCAATCTTTTTAATCGTTCCGGTTATTGTTTTTTGAGAAGTTTCTCCGGTTTTTTCATCTGGACTGATACCGTTTGATTGAATAAGAGAACGGTAAGATGCCTCACAATCATTTACGGTATCGCCGGTTGCTACAATCTGGTAATTGTGTACATTTACCATAGCATATTTTTTGACAAGTCCTGAGGCATCTTTTAATGCCATGAAATAAGTCGGCTCTGCATCAATGTTTAAAAGAAGTGGGAATGTTGCCTTGTAACCTAAGTTCTGAACTTTTCCTTCTGCGGAAGTCATGGCAGAATCTTCGATTGCTCCTTCAATCTCGTAGTATTTTGTCTCCATAGTACGCTGGTTCATGAGAACAAAACCAACGTTTGATTGGTCACTTGTGATGGAAGTAACACCGGTATATACCCATACATCATCGTTGATAGCAAGGTAATTATAGCCGTTTGTAGTTGTTAGACAATCTTTTTGACCAAGAATACTGTTAATAAATCCATGTTTTAATGTGCCATGATATTGATAAAGGCTTACAAGTAAATCAGCAGAGTAGACACGATCAATCCATTTAGGGGTGTCTTTTACATCGTAATCTTTACATTCTCCGGTGATAGCATTACATAATACGACACGTCCGACAGTCTGTCCGCCAAAAAGACCAATATTGTACTTCTTTACACTACATACCCAATAAGGAACGCCTTCTTCGTTAATTTCAAAGTTAATGTCATCAAACATATAGGTAGGATATTTAAAGCGGAGATGACGGTAAAGATAGCGGCCAAAATGGTCATATGGGGTGTATTTCATTCCTTCCTTCAGACGAACAAGTTCCGTCTGCTGTGTTGCCATGTCAATTTTGATATAAGCAGGTATGCCCGCTTTTTTATTTGTAAACCATTTGATAAGATCCGCATAGCGAAGCGGAGTGACACGAACCGGGTTATTTTTGTAATTGATCTGGCTGTATTCATCAGCAACTTCAAATTGAGATGCAAGGTCTACAAGACTACCCATCTTACGGGCACCAAGAATTTCTGCGGAAGATTTGTCAAGCAGAGGAATCTGGTCGTAAGAAATCTGATCAATATCTTTTGTAAATTTACTTTTTTCTACTTTCATGAGCTTCTGGTATTTGGAAGCATTAATAATTGGAGAAGATAAAAGTGTGCCAACAAAGTAGGCGGCAGCAATGATAACGATAAGAGCGGCCAAAAGTTTAAAAGTCTTTGTTTTATAGCTGCCACTGAAATTTACGGGATGTCTACGATCACCTGTAAAAGTCGTTTTTGGAAGTGCATACAGTGCGAATGCAATGACAAGGACAAACAAGACAAACTTCCAAAGCTCCGGATTGTGAATGTTTATTGCAGGAAGAGCAATATAATAATAGATTGCTGCAAAAATGAGAACAATAACGACAAGCGCTGCAATCCATTTCTTCCCTGTATAATGTTGTTTTTGTTTCTTTTTCATGGAAATTTCTTTCTCCTTTCTATTTGGATGTATTCTTGAAATCTTTTTGCGCCTGCTTTAGCATGTGCAGCAAAAACTTTGAGAATACATTTGTAAGAGAGTATAGCATATGGAAGAAAATAAGAAAACATATAATTTAGAAACATTTAGCAGTAGTTTTATATCAGATGGGAGATAATTCTCCATTTTTATCTTATAATTCAAAAAAATGCATTAAAAAAAGTACTTGACATTTCTGAGAGCTATGGTATATTTGTAAATGTTTATTTTGATATTAAAACTATTTTATTTAAAAATAATATGAAATCAAAATAATAATATTTCAAAACAATAAGATTTGATAATCAAAATATTTGGCGCTGAATCATTTGTAGCAGATGTGAGGTGGTTCAGATGCCTGTGATGATTTAACAAGAAGATGCTTTTTCAAGAGTATGGGAAGGTATCACACAAAAAAGGAGAGAGTGATGTTTGTCAAAATAAAAGGGACAGGCTCCTGCCTTCCTGAGAAAGTACTTGATAATGCTGCAATTTCTCAGTTGGTAGATACGAACGATGAATGGATTCAAAGTCGTACCGGAATTAAGAGCCGGCATATTGTCGGGAAAGAGACAGCAGTTTCCATGGCGGCTGTGGCAGCCGAGAAAGCGTTAGAAGATGCCGGAATAAAAGCAGAAGAGATTGATCTTCTTATTGTATCGAGCGTTTCCTCCGAACAGCTTTTGCCATGTACGGCATGTAGTGTTCAGAAGGAACTTGGTGCGGTGAATGCGGCAGCATTTGATTTGAATGCAGCATGTTCAGGATTTATAGTGGCATACCAGATGGCAGCCGGACAGATTAAGGCAGGGCTTTCGAAGAAAGCATTATTAATCGGTGTAGAGTGTCTGTCTAATATTGTTAACTGGAAGGACAGAGGCACATGTATTTTATTTGGTGATGGTGCCGGTGCTGCTGTCATTAGTGCAGAGGAAGAAGGGAATATTGAAATTCCTTCTGTACTTCATTCTGATGGAAGCAGAGGTGAGGTACTCACCTGTAAGAATCCTACAGGAGAAAGAAAAGATAGATCGCTTGAAGGCTATGTAGCTATGGACGGCAGGGAGATTTATAAGTTTGCAGTCCGACAGGTTCCAGCCGTTATTGATGAGATTTTGGAAAAGGCAGAGAAGTCAGTAGAAGAAATCGATTTGTTTGTTCTTCATCAGGCAAACAGAAGAATCGTGGAAGCAATTGCAAAGCGGTTAAAGCAGCCAATTGAGAAGTTTCCGATGGATATGATGCAGAACGGAAACATGTCTTCTGCAAGCATACCGGTACTGCTTGATGAATTAAAGCAGGAAGGAAAGTTACAGCCAGGAATGAAGATTATTGTTGCAGGATTTGGCGCAGGTCTTACATGGGGCGGTATGTATTTGGAATGGTAAGTTTGAATGATAAAATGATAAAAGGTAATTTCCGGAATTTCCGGATTACATATAACTGTTTGGGGGCATGCAGAGTTTCAATACGCTTCTTAGGTAATTCTTAGGTAACTATAGAAGATATCCATTGAACTTAGGCTTTGAATAGTTATGAATATATAAAAACAAAAAGAAAAAAGAGAGGTTTATATTATGTTTGACAAAATTAAAGAATTAATCGTGGACTCATTAGGAATTGAAGAAGATCAGATTACAATGGAAGCATCTTTCAAAGAAGATTTAAAGGTAGATTCTCTTGACCTTTTCGAGATGGTTATGAGTCTTGAAGATGAGTTTGGAGTAGAGATTCCTACAGAAGAATTAGAGAAGATGGTAACAGTTGGAGATGTTGTAAATTATATTGAAGAACATAAATAAGCAGAGGTACAGGGATGAAAACAGTGATTACAGAATTGCTTGGAATTGAGTATCCGGTAATTCAGGGCGGTATGGCATGGGTTGGAACAGCTGAGCTTGCCGCCGCTGTTTCCGAAGCCGGAGGACTTGGAATCATTGGTGCCGGTGGGGCACCGGCTTCCTGGGTGGAAGACCAGATTCACAAGGTAAAGGAAAAGACGGATAAGCCATTTGGTGTCAATCTGATGTTATTAAATCCGGAAGCAGACGCTATTGCCGATCTTCTTATAAAAGAAGGTGTAAAAGTAGTAACGACAGGTGCAGGTAATCCGGAAAAATATATGGAAGCCTGGAAGAAAGCGGGTGTACGCGTAATTCCTGTTGTAGCAAGTACTGCACTTGCAAAGAGGATGGAAAAAGCGGGCGCGGATGCGGTAATCGCAGAAGGTACAGAATCCGGCGGGCATATCGGAGAGACAACAACAATGGCATTAGTGCCACAGGTTGTTGATGCGGTAAATATTCCGGTAATCGCAGCAGGCGGAATTGCCGATGGAAGAGGAATGGCAGCCGCTTTTATGCTTGGTGCGAAGGCAATCCAGATGGGAACGATTTTTGTAGCATCAAAGGAATCTATTGTAAGTGATGCATACAAGAATAAGGTCATTAAGGCAAGAGATATTGATACGAAGGTAACTGGAAGAACAACCGGACATCCGGTAAGATGTTTAAGAAATCAGCAGACAAGAGAGTACTTAAAGTTAGAGCAGGAAGGAGCTTCTTTTGAAGAACTTGAAAAGCTTACGTTAGGTGGTCTCAGGAAAGCGGTTGTTGATGGCGATGTCATTCATGGAAGTGTGATGGCAGGTCAGATTGCGGGTCTTGTAAAAGACAGCAGAAGTTGTAAAGAAATTATCGAAGGAATCTGTCAGGAGATGAAGGAGATTATTCTTACTCAGGCAGAGAAAATCGGGAGGTAGAGTAAATGAGTAAAATAGCATTTCTTTATCCGGGACAAGGAGCACAGGTCGCAGGAATGGGTAAAGATTTTTATGAACAAAGCCCACTGGCAAAAGAAGTATTTGATAAGAGCTGTGAGATTTTAGGACAGGATATGAAACATATCTGTTTCGAGGAAAATGAACTCCTTGACAGAACGGATTATACACAGGCTGCATTAGTTACTACCTGTATGGCAATGACAAAAGAGATTATGGCAAGAGGACTCACTCCGGATATGACAGCCGGACTTAGTCTTGGAGAATATTGTGCGATTACAACAGCAGGTGGTATGGAGCTTGAGGATGCTATTAAGATGGTATGGCTTCGTGGAAACCTTATGCATAATGCAGTACCAGACGGAAAGGGAGGCATGGCCGCCGTACTTGGACTGTCTGGAGAGGCAGTGAATGAGGCAATCGCATATATGGAAGGCGTTTATGTTGCTAATTATAATTGTCCGGGACAGATTGTAATTACCGGTGATAAGGAAGCAGTTGCAAATGCAGCACCTGCATTAAAAGAAGCAGGGGCAAAGCGTGTTATTCCATTAAACGTAAGCGGACCATTCCATTCCATTTACTTAAAAGAAGCAGGAGAGAAGCTTTATGAGGCACTTTCCAAAGTGACATTGGGAGAATTGAAGATTCCTTATGTGACAAATGTAGATGCAAGTATTATAAAAGATACGGAAAGAACGAAAGAGTTATTAAAAGAACAGGTTTATTCCTCCGTTTTATGGGAGCAGAGTATACGTGCCATGATAGCAGACGGTGTGGATATTTTCGTAGAGATTGGACCGGGAAAGACATTGAGCGGTTTTATGAGAAAGATTGATAAAAGCGTAAAGATGTTCCGAATCGGAACAATGGAAGAAGTAGAAAAAACAGTGGAAGCTATAAAGGAGTTATAGATATGTTATTAGAAGGAAAAACAGCAATTGTGACCGGCGCGTCCGGCGGAATCGGAAAAGCAATCGCCATTGCCCTTGCAAAAGAAGGGGCATCGGTAGCAGTACATTTCCATGGAAATGAAGAAAAAGCGCTTTTAGTAAAAAAAGAGATTGAAGAGGCAGGAGGAAAAGCAGAAATTTTTCGTGCCAATGTAGCAGATTTTGAAGAATGTAACGCTTTAGTAAAGGCAGCAGCCAAAACATTTGGTAGCATCGATATTCTTGTAAACAATGCAGGAATTACAAAAGATGGTCTGTTAATGGCTATGAGCGAAGCAGATTTTGATGATGTTATTGATACGAACTTAAAAGGATGCTTTCAGATGATTCGTTTTGCGAGCCGTCGCATGATGAAACAAAGATATGGAAGAATCATTAATGTAAGTTCTGTTTCCGGCGTTGCCGGAAATGCCGGTCAGGCAAATTACTGTGCTTCCAAAGCAGGAATGATTGGATTGACCAAATCTGCGGCAAAAGAATTAGCATCAAGGGGAATTACCTGTAATGCCATTGCTCCGGGATTTGTAAAAACAGAGATGACAGATGTACTTTCTGATGAAGTAAAAGAGAATGCAAAGAAACAAATTCCACTCGGCCGCTTTGCAGAGCCGGAAGATATTGCGAATGCAGCAGTATTTTTGGCATCTGACAAGGCAGCTTACATTACAGGCCAGGTACTTTTAGTTGATGGTGGAATGGTGATGTAAAGTAATCAACTCATCCATGAAAGGGAATGAGTTCTGCCCATAATAAACGAAAGGAAAATTTATGAAAAGAAGAGTAGTAATTACTGGACTGGGTGCTGTGACTCCGATCGGAAACACAGTAAACGAGTTCTGGAATGGAATTAAAGAAGAAAAGGTAGGTATCGGAGAGATTACAAAGTTTGATACCGAAGATTATAAAGTAAAGATCGCAGCGGAAGTAAAAGACTTTAATGTAAAAGAAAGACTGGATAATAAAGCTGCAAGAAGAATGGAAGTATTTTCTCAGTATGCAGTAGCAGCTTCTAGAGAAGCTTTTGATATGGCAGGACTTGATATGGCAAAAGAAGATCCTTACCGCGTTGGTGTAATTATCGGTTCCGGTATCGGTGGTCTTGCCAGCATGGAAAAGGAACATGAAAAGATTATTACAAAAGGACCAAAGAGAGTAAGCCCGATGCTGATTCCTTTAATGATATCGAATATGGCAGCGGGAAATGTAGCAATTGACCTTGGATGTAAAGGAAAATGTACCGATGTTGTAACTGCCTGTGCAACAGGAAGTAACTCAATTGGAGATGCCCTTCGTGCGATTCAGTACGGAGATGCGGATGTGATGCTTGCCGGAGGAACAGAAAGCAGTATTACACCAGTCGCAGTTGCAGGATTTACAAATCTTACTGCTCTTTCAGGAGAAAGTGATCCGTTACGTGCTTCTCTTCCATTTGATGAGGCAAGAAGTGGCTTTGTAATCGGAGAAGGTGCCGGAGTTGTTGTATTAGAAGAGTTAGAACATGCGAAAAATCGTGGGGCAAAGATCCTTGCTGAATTAGCTGGATATGGTTCTACCTGTGATGCGTTCCATATTACTTCTCCTGCAGAAGATGGAAGTGGTGCTGCAAAAGCGATGGAACTTGCCATGGAAGAAGCAGGGGTAAAACCAGAGGAAGTAGACTATATTAATGCACATGGAACAGGAACACATCATAATGATCTTTTTGAGACAAGAGCGGTAAGAAGAGCTTTTGGTGCCAGTGCAGATCATGTAAAAATGAGCTCTACAAAGTCCATGATTGGTCATTTACTTGGAGCAGCCGGCGCAGTGGAATTGATTGTCTGTGTGAAGTCTATTGAAGAGGGATATATTCACCCAACGGTAGGAACGACGAATCCAGGTGAGGGATGTGATCTTGATTATGTGATTAATGGAGCAGTAGAACAGGAAGTGAATGTAGCAATCTCCAATTCTCTTGGATTTGGAGGACATAATGCTTCTCTTCTTGTAAAGAAATACGAGGAGTAGACCGATATGGATTATCAACAGATTTTAGAGTTAGTAAAAGAAGTATCGAAAGCGGGACTTACAAATTTTGAATATACAGAAGGAAATATCCGTATTGCCATGAGCTGTCCACAGCCAGAAGAAAAAATTGTTGTGCCGGCATCAAATCTTGTTTTACAGGAAGCAGCCGGGGCAGGGGCTAATACAGTAGAAACTACAGTTCCTGTACAGCAGCCAGAGCAGATAGCGGAAGAAAAAGGCGGTAATGTTGTAAAATCTCCATTAGTTGGAACATTCTATGCAGCGCCATCTGAAGACGCACAGCCTTTTGTAAAAGTTGGTGATACTGTAAAGAAGGGACAGACGCTGGCAATTGTTGAAGCAATGAAGCTTATGAATGAGATTGAGAGCGAATTTGATGGAGTTGTTACAGAAATTCTTGTAGAAAATGAAGACAATGTAGAGTATGGACAGCCATTATTCCGTATACAGTAAGAAGCATTCTTATGGAATGAACAAATTTGAGGGAAAATTATGAGATTAGGAATTAAAGAAATTGAACAAATCTTACCACATAGACATCCTTTTCTTTTAGTAGATTATATCGAAGAGATGGAACCGGGTGTCAGTGCTGTCGGATATAAATGTGTTACTTTTCATGAAGACTTTTTTCGTGGACATTTTCCACAGGAACCGGTTATGCCAGGGGTTCTTACAGTAGAGGCATTAGCGCAGGTAGGAGCCGTTGCGATTCTTTCTTTAGAAGAGAATAAAGGAAAAACAGCCTACTTTGGCGGAATCAATAAATGCCGTTTTAAAGGAAAAATTGTTCCAGGAGATAAGGTGAAGTTAGAAACAAAGATTGTAAAACGAAAAGGTCCTATGGGTGTAGGAGAAGCTACAGCCTATGTGGACGGAAAAGTGGTCGTAAAAGCAGAATTAACCTTTATGGTTGGATAGATAAGAGGAGATTATAATGATTCGGAAAATATTAATTGCAAACAGAGGAGAGATTGCCATCCGCATCATTCGTGCATGTCGGGAGATGGGAATTGAGACTGTTGCAGTGTATTCCGAAGCAGACCGGGAGGCGCTTCACACGCAGCTTGCCGATGAGGCGGTCTGTATCGGACCAGCTGCAGCGAAAGACAGCTATCTGAATATGGAGCAGATTATCAGTGCAACGATAATTACCGGTGCGGATGCGATTCATCCGGGATTTGGTTTTTTATCAGAAAACAGCCAGTTTGCAAAGCTATGTGAGGCCTGCCATATTACTTTTATCGGTCCGGATTCCGATATTATTGCCCGTCTTGGAAATAAGGCAGTGGCAAGACAGACTATGGTAGATGCCGGCGTGCCGGTTATTCCGGGATGTCAGAAGGCACTTACCGATGTAAAAGAAGCATTAGAAATTGCAAAGGAAATAGGATTCCCCGTTATCGTAAAGGCAGTTCTTGGCGGCGGTGGCAAAGGAATGCGTGTTGCCTATACAGAAGAGGAATTTGAAAATGCCTTTTTGATGGCACAAAAAGAGTCAGGACTTGCCTTTGGTGATGAAAGTATGTATCTGGAGCATTTTGTGGAGAATCCTCGTCATATAGAGTTTCAGATTCTTGCGGATAATTACGGTAATGTCATTCATCTTGGAGAACGAGACTGTTCTGTCCAGAGAAATCATCAGAAAGTTATTGAGGAATCTCCTTCTGCTGCTGTAGATGAGGAACTTCGTGAAAGAATGGGAAAAGCAGCAGTTCTTGCAGCAAAGGCGGCCGGCTATAAGAATGCCGGTACGATTGAATTCCTTCTTGAAAAGGACAAGAGCTTTTATTTTATGGAAATGAATACCCGTATTCAGGTAGAACATCCCGTTACAGAATGGGTAACCGGAATTGATTTGATTAAAGCGCAGATCCGTATTGCAGATGGAGAAAAACTAAAATGGAAGCAGGAAGATATCCAGATTACAGGTCATGCGATCGAATGCCGCATCAATGCGGAAGATCCGTCTAAGAACTTCCGTCCATGTCCGGGAAGGATTACCGATATGTATCTTCCGGGAGGTAAAGGGGTCCGTATTGACAGTGCGATTTACAGCGGCTGCGAAGTATCCCCTTATTATGATTCTATGATCACAAAACTAATTGTATTTGCAGCAACAAGAAAAGAAGCAATTGCAAAGATGCACCGGGCATTGGGTGAAGTGATCATTGAAGGAATCACAACTAATATTGATTTTCTGTATGAAATCATGGAACGTCCGGATTATCAGGAGGGCGATTTTACAATTCAGTACTTAGAAAAAGTGCTTGAAGAGATGGGAGAGAATAAATAATGAAGTTAAAAAGTATATTTAAGAAAACACCCGTCACAAAACCGGAAGTAAAAGAAACAGCCAGTCAGATAAAGCCAGAGGTTCCGGAAGGACTTTTAAAAAGATGCAATAAATGCGGAAAAGGTATCTTTACGGAAGATTATAAAAAGAATCTTTATATTTGTCCAAAGTGCGGGGGATATCTTAGAATGCCGGCACAGAAACGAATTGAATTTTTAACAGAAGCAGATTCTTTTGAAGAGTGGGATACGGGTCTTTCTACAGAAAATCCATTGCATATGATTGGCTATCCTGACAAAATTAAAGCGTTACAGGATAAGACAAAGTTAGATGAAGCGGTTGTTACCGGAAAAGCGCGTATTGGTGAAAATGAAGTTGCTCTTATGGTGATGGATGGTCGTTTCCTTATGGCAAGCATGGGTGAAGTTGTAGGTGAAAAGATTGCAAGAGGTGTGGAACGTGCCACAAAAGAAAAGCTTCCTGTTATTATTTTTACCTGTTCTGGCGGAGCAAGAATGCAGGAAGGAATGACTTCTCTTATGCAGATGGCAAAGACTTCGGCAGCATTAAAAAGACACAGCGATGCGGGCTTGTTATACATCACAGTGCTGACGGATCCGACCACAGGCGGAGTTACTGCAAGTTTTGCCATGCTTGGAGATATTATTTTAGCAGAACCAAAGGCACTTATCGGATTTGCAGGTCCTCGTGTCATTGAGCAGACGATTCATAAGAAGCTTCCAAAAGGATTTCAACGTTCAGAATTTCTCTTAAAACATGGATTTATCGATAAAATCGTAGAGAGAAAAGATATGAAGACGGTCTTAGAACAGATACTTACAATGCATCGCTTGACGACAAAGCATTCTGGAATAGTAAAGAATACAGGAGCCGTTTCTGAAATAAAGACTGACTTAAATACTGTAAATCCGTCATCAAAGAGAGAAGATGTGCAGGCTGTTTCAAATAAAAATGCAGGAAAGTCACGTAAACAAAAGCTCTCTTTGGCACAGAAAAAACGTGCAGGGGAAAAGACGGCATGGGAGCGTGTACTGACATCACGTGAGAAAGATCGTCCGGTAGGAGAAGATTATATTTATGGATTATTTGAAGAATTTATAGAGTTCCATGGTGATAGAAACTTTGGCGATGATGCCGCAATCTGCGGAGGTATCGCCTACTTTCAGGGAAAGCCTGTTACGGTTATTGCACAGATGAAAGGAAAAAGTACCGCAGAAAATATTGCGCGTAATTTTGGAATGCCGGAACCAGAAGGATATCGGAAAGCACTTCGTCTTATGAAGCAGGCAGAAAAGTTCCATCGCCCGATTATCTGTTTTGTTGATACACCGGGAGCATTTTGTGGTATGGAAGCAGAAGAAAGAGGGCAGGGAGAGGCAATTGCCCGAAATCTTTATGAAATGTCTGCCTTAAAAACCCCGATCCTTTCTATACTGATTGGAGAAGGCGGTAGTGGCGGGGCACTTGCCATGGCTGTAGCTGATGAAGTCTGGATACTTGAAAATGCTGTCTATTCCATTCTTTCTCCGGAAGGATATGCCGCTATTTTGTGGAAAGATGGCAGTCAGGCAGCTCGTGCAGCAAAAGCGATGAAGCTTACTTCCTATGATTTATATAAAGCTGGTTTTGTAGAAAAAATCATACCGGAACCAGAAGGTTACACATTAGATTCGATTATTAACGTATTTGATAATCTAGAGGAAAATATTTCTGTATTTTTAGAAAATAGCAAGAGTATGACAGAAGAAGAACGAGTGGAGCAAAGATATCAACGTTTTCGCAGTATGTAAGGGCAGATGTATTTTACAGGAGACTATAAAGACAGGATTTACAGGAGAATGTAACTTATGAGAAAAGAACAATTTTCCATTGGGAAAAAACAATTAAAAGTCCCGATTATACAGGGTGGTATGGGCGTTGGTATCAGTCTTGGCGGACTGGCCGGAGCTGTCGCAAAAGAAGGTGGGGCCGGAACGATATCTGCTGCGCAGATTGGTTTTCGTGAACCGGATTTTTATGAGAATCCAGTAGAAGCGAATAAACGTGCGATTCATAAAGAAATGGATAAAGCAAGAAAGATTTCTCCGGAAGGAGTCATTGGCTTTAATCTGATGGTGGCAATGAATGATTATGAAACGTATGCACGCGAAGTGATTGCGGCGGGAGCTGACTTTATCGTATCAGGAGCAGGGCTTCCGGTTGATCTTCCTGCTTATATAAAAGATAGTGATATTGCAATCGCTCCCATTGTATCTACCAGAAAATCTGCCCATGTTATTTTGAAATTCTGGGATAAAAAATATAAAAAAACAGCAGATTTTATTGTTATTGAAGGGCCTATGGCAGGAGGACATCTTGGTTTCCATAAAGAACAGCTAGGAGAACTTACTCCAGAAATTTACGCCGAAGAAGTAAAAGAAATTATTACTGTAGTAAGAAAATATGAAGAAAAATATGAGAAAAAAATCCCTGTCATTCTGGCAGGAGGGATTTATGAGCATGCAGATTATGAAAGAGCATTTACTCTTGGTGCAGATGGAGTGCAGATTGCAACCCGTTTTGTAACAACAGAAGAATGTGATGCAGATGAACGTTATAAACAAGCCTATATTCAAGCCAAAAAAGAAGATATCGTTATCGTAAACAGTCCGGTAGGTATGCCGGGAAGAGCAATCAGAAATGTTTTTTTAGACAAAGTAAAAACCGAAGGCAGAATTCCACCAACAAAGTGTCTTCGCTGTATTCATACCTGCAATCCGGCAGAAACACCGTACTGCATCACCGAAGCACTTATTCACGCAGCCAAAGGAGAAGTCGATCAGGCCCTTTTATTCTGCGGAGGACGTGCTTATGAAGCAAAAACAATAGAAACAGTAAAAAAAGTAATTGATTATTTCTGTAAAGATTGTTTATAATAAATGTAAAAGAAACGATACGGTATTAGATAAGGTGAGAATATAGGAATGAACAATGTAAGAGAAACAATAAACACAATGTTAGTAAAGACTTTCCACGAGATTTTAGAATTAGAAGAGAAGGCGATCATCACAGATGAATTTTCGGATATAAGCAATAATGATATGCATATCATAGAAGCAATCGGTCTGGGTGAAGGAGCACGCATGAGTGTGGTAGCGAAACGTTTGAATATCACAGTAGGTTCGCTCACAACATCTATGAACAGTCTTGTAAATAAAGGCTATGTAGCGAGATCACGAAGTGAAAAAGACAGGCGGGTTGTTAACGTATATCTCCTTGAAAAAGGAATTGCTGCTTATAAACATCATGAAGAATTCCATGAAAAAATGTTAGATGCTATCATGGAAACCCTGAGTCCGGAAGAACTTGTCGTATGGGCAAAGTCCTGCGATCGTCTGACTCACTTTTTGAAATCATACGACAAAACCCATTAATTTCATAAATGAAACAAAAAAGCATTATGCAAATCTGTTTTATATCCTTGCACAATGAAATGCATCGTATTCATTGTGCAAGGATATACAGTAACTGCATAATGTTTTTTTATTTGTCTTTTATTCGTTATAATAAAAGTATCTAAAAATGATACAAAAATTAGAATAAATGCAAAAGAAAAAAATAAATGTTAAAAAGAAACAAAAACTCTTTCTTTTTATTTTTATATAGTGTATAATGATTACAATACCAAAGCAGAACGGGGATAGGGAGGACAAGTATGATATCATTATATTCTTTAATATGGACAGTTTTAGTTAGCTGCCCGTTGCTTCTCCTGATAGTCGTTTTAAGAAGAAGAACAGCCTGCCTGATGAAGTATGGAGTTACATTTATCTGTATTTTATATGCATTTTGTGTAATCAGAATGTTAATACCAATAGAAGTACCAGTGTTTCAGAAAGTAATTTGTGATCCACATATGTTTTCTTTTCTGATGAAAACGTATGCAGACTTAGGAACAGATAAAAGAAGGCTGGCTTTATGGACTATTTTTGGTATATGGGTTCTGGGGATTATCGCCTGGTCGATTTACTACAGCATTACTGTAGGTGGGCTGCTTATAAAGTTACGAAGAACCTGTTATAAAGGGGATGGACGAGTAGAGCGTATTTTAGAAGAGATTGCTCCAAACAGTGGTATTTCTATAAGATATACAGATTTAGTGGATACACCATTTTTAGTAGGTATATTTAAACCAACGATTTATATGACAGAAGTAGAATGCACAGATACACAAATCAAATATATTTTAACGCATGAATATACACACTGGAAGAGAAAGGATCCTTGGAAGTTATTATTTGCATATCTGATGATTATTATATTTTGGTGGAATCCGTTATTTCGACTTTTACATAAAGATATTAAACTGATGATAGAGATGGGGTGTGATAAGACCATGCTCCGAGACTATCCTATGAGATATGCATTAGAATACTTGAAAACAATATGTTATGTATTGGAAGCAGAGAAACATTCATTAAAAAAATTGAATTTTAATTCTTTGAATTTTGTTGATATAAACAGTGAAGAAGGGTTCAAACAAAGACTTTTTTACATATTAGATGCGAAAGAAAATTTGAAGTTGCAGAAGAAGGTAAATATAGCTGTGATTTGTGGATGCTTTATATGGATGCTTAGTTCTTATTATTTTATATTACAGCCAACATACAGCCCAGATAAAGAAATTCAAAATCAAGAAGAATCTGTTTTTACTGGAAAAGATTTGTATTTAGAAAAGAAAAAAGATGGAACATATATTTTGCATATTGGAAGGACTGTAGAGAAAATATCCAAAAAAGATATTGAAAAAGGATTGTACAATTCATATCCTATAATAGAAGAAAGGTAAATAATTAGTTTATTAGGGAAACTCATATTTCATTCTATTCCTTTATATGATATAATGAAAAATATAATTAACAGAAGAAAAGGATGATATTATGGGTAAGAAGATTCCAAGAATTACAAATAGTGAGATGCAGATTCTAGAAGTGTTGTGGGATGAAGGAGAGGCGCTAACATCTTCAGAAATTGTAGAAGTATCAGATGATCGGACATGGAAGTCAAGCTCGGTTCATTTATTATTAAATTCGCTTTTAAAGAAGAATTTCGTTCGAGTTGCCGGATTTAAGAAGACAACAAAGAATTATGCCAGAACATTTGAGCCATCTATGACAAGAGAAGAATATTCTATGAAGCAGTTACAGCAGGAGAAGAAGAAAAATACGAGAGTATTTTCTGGATTGTTTAATACCTTTGTTTCCGAGGAGATAAGTTCAGAATCTTTACAGAAACTTTCTAATTTAATTGAGTCAAGGTTAGATAATTTAGATGACGAAGAATAGATGATGTTTTGATGTTGCCTGTTCTTTGCCAATTTTATGTTTATATATGGTAACTTTATAATTTGCATATACATAAAAAGGAGAGAGAACGATGAAAAAGGCAAGATGGAGAAAAACAATCGCAGCAGGTGCTGTCCTTATGAGTTTGGGTATGGTATGTCCAGTAGCAAGTTTGCAGGCAGAAGAAGCAGAGACACCTTATGAAGAAGTAATGAAAGCTTCTGACGGTGATATTAATCCTTGTGCGGATCAGATAGAGTATGTGTATCGTATTCATAATGGAAGAGTACAGAAACGTCGATGGAATTATACTCAGGGAGAATGGGTAGATAAAAAGTGGATTGATGTTGGACCGGCCTAGAATACATTTTTATGAAAATTATAGTAAGTAAAAAGACCAGGAGCATTGCAGTTGTGATGTTCCTGGTCTTTTATATTACTTTACAGGAATAAAATGCTGTTTTTTATATAACAGAATAAGCAATAGAGTTATTATAAAAATAAAATTGTTAAAAAACTATCAAAAAGTTATTGTAAATTTCTCTGTTTTTTTATATAATAATAGTATAATGATAAAATGTTTATCAAAAAAGAGGATAAAATAACTGTTTTGTTTGAAAAATTGTTCACAATGTCTAAATGTGAGTAATGTGTATTTTTTAATTTTTTGTGTTTGCTTTTGTAGTGTTTTTTCAAAAGTGTATATGCATATAAAGAAGGGAGAAGCTTATGTTAGAGAAGGGTTACTATGACAAAGCGGATGCGATTATTGAGTCTCACGGGGCGGTGGAAGCATCTCTTATTCCGATTATACAGGATATTCAGAGTGAGTATCGGTATCTGCCACCGGAATTATTATCTTATGTTGCGGATAAGATTGGGATTACAGAGGCGAAGGCATTTAGTGTTGCTACATTTTATGAGAATTTTTCTTTTGAACCAAAGGGAAAATATGTGATTAAGGTCTGTGATGGAACGGCATGTCATGTGCGTAAGTCTACTACGATTCTGGAAAGAATTTATAGTGAACTGGGACTTTCAAAAGAGAAGGTAACAACGGAAGATATGTTATTTACTGTGGAAACGGTATCCTGTCTTGGTGCCTGCGGTCTTGCTCCGGTACTGACGGTGAATGATAAAGTATATCCGTCAATGACACCGGATGATGCTGCACAGTTACTTCAGAAGCTTCGAGAGGAGGAATAGGGGATGAGGATTCATAATAGAGAAGAGTTAAGCAAGATTCGTGAGATGGCAGCAGATAAAGTTTCTTCCACGAAGTGCCGTATTTTGATTTGTGCAGGAACAGGATGTTTAGCCGGTGGTTCAGGTGAGATTTATGAGAAAATGTGTGAACTTACAAAGGATTGCAAAGATGTTGATGTTGAATTTGGACCGGAGATCGCACATGGAAGTGAACATCCAGTTGCAGTGAAGAGAAGCGGCTGTCATGGCTTTTGTGAGATGGGACCGCTGATGAGAATTGAACCGCTTGGTATTCTTTATACAAAAGTAAAACTAGAAGACTGCGAAGAGATTTTTGAGAGAACAATAAAACATGGAAATATTATCCACCATCTTTTATATAAGCAGGATGGTGTTGAATATCCAAAGCAGGAAGAGATTCCATTTTATAAGAAACAGACCCGTCTGGTACTTAAAAATTGTGGACATATTGATGCAGAACATATAGAAGAATATATTGCGGTTGGCGGATACCAGGCATTTGCAAAGGTATTGTTTGAACAAACACCGGATGATGTAATTGAGACGATTTTAGAATCAAATCTGAGAGGTCGTGGAGGCGGTGGTTTCCAGACAGGATATAAGTGGAAACAGGTTGCAAGACAGCAGGAGAAAACACGTTATATTGTATGTAATGGTGATGAAGGAGATCCGGGAGCATTCATGGACAGAAGTATCATGGAAGGTGACCCTCATAAAATGATAGAAGGTATGCTGATTGCAGCTTATGCAGTAGGGGCACAGGAAGGATATATTTATGTACGCGCAGAATATCCTCTTGCAATCAGCCGTCTTCGCCTGGCAATTTCACAGGCAGAGGAAAGTGGACTTCTTGGAGAGAACATTCTTGGAACAGATTTTTCTTTCCACTTACATATTAACAGGGGAGCAGGAGCTTTTGTATGTGGTGAAGGAAGTGCGCTTACTGCATCTATTGAAGGTAAAAGAGGGATGCCGCGAGTAAAACCTCCAAGAACGGTAGAACAGGGATTGTTCGCAAAACCAACCGTATTAAATAATGTTGAGACTTTTGCCAATGTTCCGATGATTATTGATAAAGGTGCAGCATGGTATCGGAGTATCGGACCAGAAAAGAGTCCCGGAACGAAAGCATTTGCTCTTACAGGAAGTGTAAAAAATACAGGATTGATTGAAGTGCCGATGGGAACTTCTTTGCGGGAAGTAATCTATGATATCGGTGGTGGAATCAAAGGAGATGCACGTTTTAAAGCTGTCCAGATTGGAGGACCGTCCGGAGGATGTCTTATCACACCACATTTAGATGTCAGTCTTGATTTTGATTCCTTAAAGAAAATGGGAGCGATGATTGGTTCAGGAGGTCTTGTAGTTATGGACGATAAGACCTGTATGGTAGAAGTTGCTCGTTTCTTTATGAATTTTACACAGAATGAAAGCTGTGGTAAATGTGTTCCATGCCGAGAGGGAACAAAACGAATGCTTGAAATACTGGAAAAGATTGTTGCTGGAAAGGGAACACTTGAGGATTTAAATCTGCTTGATGAACTGGCTTCTATGATTACGGATACAGCACTGTGCGGACTTGGAAAGAGTGCAGCACTTCCGGTTATGAGTACACTTCGTCTTTTCCGTAAGGAATATGAAGAACATGTTGTCGATAAAAAATGTGCAGCAAAGAACTGTACAGCATTACGTCGTTTTGTTATCAGTCCGGAGCGTTGTAAAGGATGTTCAAAATGTGCAAGAAACTGTCCGGTTGGTGCAATCAGCGGACAGATTAAAAAGCCGTATGTTATTGATGACAGTATCTGTATTAAATGTGGTGCCTGTGAGAGTGCCTGTGCATTCCACGCAATTCATATAGAAGCATAGGAGGGGAAAGCAATGAAATATATGACAATTAATAATAGAAAAGTTGCATTTGATGATGAAAAAAATGTGCTTTCTGTTATCAGAAAAGCGGGAATTAATCTGCCGACATTCTGTTATCATTCTGAACTTTCTACTTATGGCGCCTGCCGTATGTGTGTAGTAGAAGATGATAGAGGAAAGATCTTTGCTTCTTGTTCCGAGGTGCCAAGAGACGGCATGGTGATCTATACGAATACACCAAAACTGCAGCATCATCGAAAGATGATTTTAGAGCTGATGCTTTCCGCACATTGCAGGGAGTGTACAACCTGTAAGAAAAACGGAGACTGTACATTACAGAATCTTGCAAAACAGCTTGGAGTCAGTTACATACGTTTTGAAAATAATAAACCACAGATCCCGATTGATGAAAGCTCGGATTGTATAGTTATTGATAAAAATAAATGTATTCTCTGCGGAGACTGTGTAAGAACTTGTGAGGAGATTCAGGGATTAGGTATTTTAGATTTTGCCTATCGCGGCTCTAAGATGCAGGTTATGCCGGCATTTGATCGAAAAATGGCAGAAACAGCCTGTGTTGGCTGCGGACAGTGTCGTGTTGTATGCCCGACAGGAGCGATAACGATTAAGCATAACATTCATCCGGTATGGGAGGCACTTGCTGATAAAAACACAAGAGTTGTTGTGCAGATTGCTCCGGCAGTTCGTGTAGCTGTTGGTGATAAATTTGGTATACCAAAAGGGGAAAACTCTCTTGGAAAGCTCGTGGCAGCACTTCGAAGAATGGGATTTGATGAAATATATGATACGGATTTCGGTGCAGATCTTACGATTATGGAAGAATCAAAAGAATTTTTAGAAAGAGTGAAGTCAGGAGAAAAATTACCATTGTTCACATCCTGCTGCCCTGCATGGGTAAAGTTTTGCGAGCAGAAATATCCGGAGTTACGCGAAAATATCTCTACCTGCCGTTCTCCACAGCAGATGTTTGGAGCGGTATTAAAAGAAGAAGCGCGGAATAATAAAGAAGATAGCAGAAAAACGATAGTTGTTTCAATTATGCCATGTACTGCGAAAAAAGCAGAAATCCTCCGCCCGGAACATAAGACGGAAGGAGAGCAGGATGTAGATTTCGTATTGACAACAACAGAAATTATCCGAATGATAAAAGAGGCAGGAATTGATCTGGCACAGATGCCATGGGAAGCAATGGATATGCCATTTGGATTATCATCAGGAGCCGGTGTTATCTTTGGTGTAACTGGTGGTGTAACAGAAGCAGTCCTTCGCCGTTTGGTAGCAGATAGCGGAATGGAAGCCTTAAATGAAATTAAATTCACCGGTATTCGTGGAACAAAAGGAATAAAAGAAGCTGTTATTCCATATGGAGACAGACAGCTTAAGATTGCTGTAGTCAGTGGACTGAAAAATGCAGATGAACTTATCCAGAAAATAAAAAGTGGTGAAGCACAATATGACTTTGTAGAAGTTATGGCGTGTAGAAGAGGCTGTATGGCAGGTGGTGGACAGCCAGTACCAATCGGTCCAAGAACCAAAGCAGCAAGATTTGAGGGATTATACCGCATTGACGATGCGGCACAGATAAAACGTTCTAATGATAATCCAATCGTAGGAGAACTTTACGAAGGACTCCTTAAAGGAAAAGAACATAAGCTGCTTCACAATAATACTGATTTATAGATTTGATGTAGACGAAAAAAGAAATAATACCCTATCCCATCTGCTCTGTAGTCGCTGTATTTAAGATGCGAATGAGCATCTTAAACACGCTCCCAAGCCGCATTTGGGATAGGGTATTATTTCTTTTTTCTGACTATTCTAAATCCACAGTTTGGCAACATGGAATGTACCAGAAGGATATGACTTTCCGGAAAATTAAATTCTAAAGGGCTGACATTCAAAAATCCGCTGAAGAATCCACTTGTTTTTCCGAAGTTTTCGTTTTTTGAGGCAAAATGAAGCGTTTAGCGTAACGGAACAAAAGCAAACTTATAAAAATTCTCTTTTCTTGCCATAGTTTTCTTACAATTCAGCAAAGAGTTCTATTACAGTGGCTGTTTAATCTTATTCCGCAACTCAGTTAAAAAATAAGAGGCCTTGTCCAGAAATTTACGATTTTTATTCAGATAAAATCTTCGGAAGGAAAAAAATTTTATTAAGAGATGTCTTGTAGATGTGAAGTTATCTCACATCTGATGTAACTAAATTTCAAGTATATACAACAATTTAAATGTAAATCCTTTAGAATTTAATTCCATGAAAAATCATAACCTTCTGGAAAATCCCCATTCTCGCCAATTGTGGATTTAGTATAGTCAGAGAAAAGAAAAAACAATATACCCCAGATGCGGCTTGGGAGCGTACTTAAGATGCGGATGAGCATCTTAAATACAGCGACTACAGAGCAGATGGGGTATATTGTTTTTTCTTTTCTCGTCTATACGAAATCTACAAATCGGAATTGAATTTTTCGAGAATTTAAAACTTCCTTTAATTGACTATAGTTGTGTTATTTGTTAAAATAATTATATAAAGTAAAGAGATAAAACATCAACGTGTGTATCATTATTTCATGGATTGGAGAGAGTTATGAGTAAGAGAATCAATACCAAAAAAACAACTGTGAAAACTGTTTCAACAGAAATAAAGGATGCTGTTGAGAAAACAGAAGTTGTCTCAACAGCGGAGCCAAAGAAAAAGGCAGATAAGCCGAAAGCAGAGGAAAAGGAAAAGGCAGATAAGCCGAAAGCAGAGGAAAAGAAAAAGGCAGATAAGCCGAAAGCAGAGGAAAAGAAAAAGGCAGATAAGCCGAAAGCAGAGGAAAAGAAAAAGGCAGATGAGCCGAAAGAAGAGCCAAAGGAAAAGGCAGATAAGCTGAAAGAAGAGCCAAAGAAAAAGGCAGATAAGCCGAAAGAAGAGTCGAAGAAAAAGGTAGCTAAGTCTAAAACAGTGACAAGGAAAAGGGCAGTTCGTTCAAAGACTGTGACTGAGGAAAAAGTAGCGGAACCAAAAACTACGACCAAAAAGAAAACGGTTCGTTCTAAGGCTGCGACAAAGGAAAAAGCAGATGCAACAAAAGAAAAAGTAGCTGAAATAGAGGAAAAAGCAGCTACTCCGAAGACGACAGCTGAACAGAATATTCCGATGGAACAGCCGGATTTAGGACCAAGAAGAAGTGTTGCTTTTATTGGTTCAGAATGTTATCCATTTGTTAAGACTGGTGGACTCGGAGATGTAATGTCTGCTCTTCCAAAGGCTCTGGCAAAATTAAACCTGGATGTTAAGGTGATTCTGCCAAGATATAAGTGTATTCCTCAGGAGTATCAGGAAAAGATGGAATACAGGGGCTCCTTCTATATGAATCTCTGCTCCGATGGAAAACAATATTATGTAGGAATCATGGAGTATCAGGAAGATGGTGTTGTCTATGATTTTATAGATAATGATGAGTTTTTCTCCTGGGGCAATCCATATACGAATTTGATAGACGATATACCGAAGTTCTGTTATTTTGCAAAAGCTTCGCTTGCTGCGCTCAATTATCTGGATTGGACTCCGGACGTAGTGCATTGTCATGACTGGCAGGCCGCTTTAGTACCTCTTTACTTAAGAACCAGCTTTAGTGATACAGATGTGGGACGTGCGATTGCAGTACTTACCATACATAATCTGCGATTCCAGGGTGTTTATGATAGAAAAATGATTCAATATTGGTCAGGACTTCCTGATTATGTATTTAATAAGGATTGCCTGACACAGAACTGGCTTGATGCAAATATGTTAAAGGGTGGAATCGATTACTGCAATAAAGTTACAACCGTAAGTAATACCTATGCTGAGGAGATTCAGACAGAGGAGTATGGTGAAGGACTGGCAGAACATTTAAGATATCACCAAAATAAAATTTTAGGAATTGTGAATGGTATTGATACAGATATCTGGAATCCGGCAACCGATAAGCTGTTGGCATCTAATTATGATGCAGAATCAGTGATAAAGAATAAAAAAGTGAACAAAAAGGCACTTCAGGAAGCGTTAGGCTTAGATGTAGATGAGAATAAGATGGTAATTGGACTGATTTCCCGTCTTACAAACCAGAAAGGGCTTGATTTAGTGAATGACGTAATTCCAGGTATCATGGATGGAAATACACAGGTAGTTGTTCTTGGTACAGGTGATTCTCAGTATGAGGACACATTCCGCTACTATGAAAATAAATACAAAGGTAGTTTTTGTGCGTATATTGCCTACAATGAAAATGTGGCTCATAACATTTATGCAGGATGCGATGCACTTTTAGTTCCATCAAGGTTTGAACCATGTGGACTTACCCAGCTTATATCTATGAGATATGGTGCAGTTCCGATTGTCAGAGAAACAGGAGGTCTCAAGGATACTGTTCAGCCTTACAATGTATTTGAAAATACAGGCAATGGTTTTACATTTGACAGATATGAAAGTGGCCTTCTTTACGATGCGATCAATAGAGCTAAGACTCTTTATTTCGAGAATAGAAAATGCTGGGATGATATGGTGATTCGTGATATGAATAAAGATGTATCCTGGGAAAAGAGTGCAAAACAGTACAAAGATATGTATGTAGGATTAACCCCAAGATATTAATTACTGATTTGTAGATTTGGTAATAGACGAAAAAAGAAAAAGTGATATATCCCATCTGCTCTGTAGTCGCTGTAGTTAAGATGCTCATCTGCATCTTAACTATGCTCCCAAGCCGCATTTGGGATATATCACTTTTTCTTTTTTCTGGCTATTCTAAATCTACAGTTGGGCAACGTGGAATGTACCAGAAGGATATGACTTTCCAGGAAATTAAAGTCTAAAGGATTGACGCATTTCTTCTGGAAATTTTACCCAAATAAAAATCGTAGATTTCTGGATAACCCCCTTATTTTCTCCACACAAAATCCTGATTTCATCTGGCGCCAAAGAACAGAAAAGCAGAAACTTTATATAGAATAAAATGTGATGTCGGAGCAAATAAAAATGCCGGTTAGGCATTTTCTATGCCGCGACTATCTTCACATTTTATTCTATATAAAGTTTCTGCTTTTCGTTTCTTTAGTCCATCAAATCAGGCTTGTTTCTTTTTTTGTATCTTGACAAATAACTCCCTTTTAGCTATAATACTTTAGTGTAGTGCATTGATAAAACTACGCAGAGATTATAAGGGAAAGAAAAAGGAGAGATACTATGAAAAAGATAATTGCTATGCTTTTAGTTCTCGTAATGAGCGTTACAGGATTAGTTGGATGTGGTTCTTCTAATAAGAGTGGCAGCGAAGCTGGTTCTACAAGTACAAGTTCTGATTCTGATTGGGCTTATATTCAGGGAAAGGGCAAGCTTACAGTTGGTATTACATTATTTGCACCGATGAATTATTATAATGAAAAGAATGAGCTTGTTGGTTTTGATACAGAGATGGCACAGGCAGTGGCAAAGAAGCTTGGCATTGATGTAGAATTTAGTGAAATTAACTGGGATTCTAAAGAGGTAGAGTTAAACTCTAAGAATATTGATTGTCTTTGGAATGGAATGTGTATTACCGAAGAGAGAAAGCAGAATATGAGTGTTTCTGATCCATATCTTTACAATACACAGGCTATGGTAATGAAGAAGAGCAGAGAAAAAGAAATCATGAAGAGTGTAAAAGGTCTTACTGTTACAGCAGAACAGGGTTCTACTGGTGAAGGTAAGATTGACGGTTCTATTGCCGATGATGATACAGTAAAGGTTTCTGCTAAGGATTACTTTAAAGATGCGAACTATGTAGCTTCTGATTCTATGGCTAAGGCTCTCATGGAAGTAAAATCAGGAACAGCAGATGTTGCTTTAGTTGACAGTGTATGTGCTCTTGGTATGGTTGGCGAAGGAACAGATTATGAAGATTTAGTTATCAACATGGATAATAACTTTGGTCAGCAGGAATATGGTATCGCATTCCGTAAGGGCAGCGATGTGACAGAAAAGGTAAATCAGGCAATCAAAGAACTTTATGAAGATGGAACGGTAGATACGATTGCTAAGAAATACGATTTACAGGATATGTTGATTAAATAACTGCTTCTATGGTATGATATAGAAACTGTATAAGCTTCGTATGAATACATATAAAAGAATCCGGGATTTCAGTATCTTTTACAGGAAAAGGGACAGAAAGACCGGATTCTTGTTGTGGTTTCAGCCGGGCATCTCGCAGTAAGAATGCTGAGGTATTCTTAAATTTATTCAAAATATATGAAGAAAGAAGGATAAGATTATGATGGCTACCAGCCCAATGGAATCCTTAAGTTCAGGATTCATTATTAACATCGAGCTGTTTTTTATCACTTTACTTTTGGCATTGCCACTTGGATTAGTGATTACATTTTGCTCTATGTCAAAGTTCAAGCCTTTAAAATGGTTAAGCAGAACTTTTGTCTGGATTATCAGAGGAACACCACTGATGCTTCAGTTGTTCGTTGTACTGTATGCACCAGGACTTTTGTTTTCTATGCCGATGAGTTCTCGTTTTACAGCAGCAATTATTGCATTTGTTATTAATTATGCTGCTTATTTTTCAGAAATTTATCGTGGTGGAATTGAAAGTGTATCAAGAGGGCAGTACGAAGCAGGACAGGTTCTTGGTATGACAAAGACACAGATTTTCTTTAAGATTATTCTGTTACAGGTTATAAAGAGAATTATTCCGCCGATGAGTAATGAAGTGATCACTCTTACGAAAGATACCGCTCTTGCCCGAATTATTGGTCTTGCAGAGATTATCATGTGTGCAGAACGTTTTACAAAACAGGGCTTAATCTGGCCATTATTCTCTACAGCAGTATTTTTCCTTGTTTTCAATGGAATCCTGACTCTTTTATTTGGATGGATTGAAAAGAAAATGGACTATTTTAGAGTATAAGGAGGGGTTTTGATGTCTATTCTTGAAGTGAAAAATTTAAAAAAGAATTTTGGAAGTCTTGAAGTGTTAAAGGGCATTGATTTTTCTCTGGAAAAGGGAGAAGCACTTGCAATGATTGGAGCATCGGGAAGTGGAAAGACAACGCTTTTACGCTGCCTGAACTTTTTAGAGCGTCCAACACATGGACAGATTATTGTAAATGATAAAGTAATCTTTGATGCAGATGATAATAAGTCTTTAGGAGATGCACAGATAAGAAAGAACCGTTTACATTTTGGAATGGTATTTCAGTCCTTTAATCTTTTCCCACAATATACAGCGTTACGTAACTGTACATTAGCCAGAGAATTAATGGCAAAGGAACGTCCGGATTTTAAAGAGAATAAAAAACAGACTCTTGCGGAGATTCAGGCAGAGGGAGAGGCGCTTCTTGAAAGTGTTGGATTAAAAGAGAAGATGGATTTTTACCCACATCAGCTTTCCGGAGGACAGCAGCAGAGAGTAGCTATCGCAAGAGCGTTAATGTTACAGCCGGATATCCTGTGTTTTGACGAGCCGACATCAGCGCTTGACCCGGAACTTACCGGGGAAGTATTAAAGGTTATCCGTGGTTTGGCAGACAGACATACAACAATGGTTATCGTTACACATGAGATGAAGTTTGCTCGAGATGTATCTGATAAAGTTCTTTTCTTAGATCAAGGTACTATTGCAGAATACGGAACACCGGAGCAGGTATTTGAACATCCGAAGGAAGAAAGAACGAGACAGTTCCTCGAGAGATATTTTGAGGATTAATTATATCAGATATGCAGTAGAAGTATGTCATGCGTTGCATGACACATATTTCGCAGCAAGAATGCTGAGATATTCTTGAATGACTGAATATAGAAAAGTACTGTAAAACATAAAAATAGGAGAGAGGATTAAAAGTAAAAATCCTCTCTTTTTTATAAATATCTTTAATTTTTGTTATATAGATGATATACTTATTCTAGATTACTATATCTAAAATCAGCATAACATGAGAAGTGAGGGAAATGAAGATGCTAGATGCCGGACAGAGTGTAAACAAATTAAAAATACTAATTGTAGATGATTCTGAACTGAATAGGGAACTTCTCGCAAGCATGCTGGAGGATGAGTATGAGATTTATCAGGTTGAGAATGGGAAAAAAGCAATCGGTATATTAGAGAAAAGCAGGGAAGAGTTTAAGCTAGTATTACTTGATATGAATATGCCGGTAATGGATGGATATGAAGCCCTTTCCATTATGAAAAGGAGAAAGTGGTTAGACAGGCTTCCTGTAATTGTTATTTCTGCTGAGATTGGTGGAGAGAGCGTGAGAAAGGCTTACGAATTGGGAGCTAGCGATTATTTTGTACGTCCATTTAATGAATCTATTGTATCTAGAAGAGTTCGGAATACTATTACTCTCTATGATAACATTTCAAGCAATTTTAATGATGCGGTAATGATGTTGTCTACAATATTTTTCCGGATTTTAAAAATAGATTTAAAGGCAGATACTTATGAGATTATAGAGCATGGAGACAATGATCCGCTAAGGGAGTGTTTTCAAAAAGAAAGTATATCCGAATGTCTTATGGGGCTTGCTGAAGAAGGGCATATTCATGAGGAGGATTATAAAGAATATGTAGAATTTTGTTCTATAGAACATTTGAAGAGAATTTTTTCAGATGGCAGCCAATATGCAAGTTTACAGTATCGTAGAGTTATTGATGGAGAATATCGCTGGATTTCCATGGAGATTGTACGAAGCACAGAGTACAGAGAGGATAATCAGCAGGTTGTCATGTATGTGCGGGATATTAATGATGATTATATAAAGCTTTTGCAGATGGCAATGAGTCATACATTAGACTCTGTAGGCATTGTATCAGCGAATGTTTCCCAGGGAATCTGTCTTTCTTTTGCCGGAAAGAAGGAGGAATTAGAAGGTCGGGAAGGTCAGAGTATTGACTCTTATATAGAGATGATCAGTAAAATGATTCCGGTAGATGAATTAAGAAAGAATTTTTGTCAGAAGTTTTCACAAAAAAATATGTTAAAGACATTTCATGAAGGAAAAACAGACATTTCCATGGATACGGCATTTGCCTGTTCAAAAGAAGCACAGGTATCTGTACTGCGGGTGAATGTAGATATGGCAAGGAATTCTTTTTCAAAGGAAATTGGAGCAGTGTTACATTTTACAGATATTACTGCAGGGTATCTTGTAGAGAATGTACCGCAAAAGATTTATCAGAAGAATTATGAGAATATTATCATTATTGATGCAAATAGAAAAAAGATGATAAAGACAGACATTTTATCTTCTGTTTTATCAGAGTACCTGAAAAGAGAAGAATTATATGAAGGCTGGACTTCTTATGATTCGCAGAAAGACGTTGTGGACAGTGAGTGTGAAAAGTTTAAAAAATGTGTGGAACTTTCTGCAATAGAAGAAGGTCTTTGCAAAGATAAACAGTTTTCTTTTACTGTTCATGAGATAGATGAAACAGGTGAAGTGAGGTTAAAAAGATATTCTTATATTTATGTAGATAAACGATTAAATATTATTGTCGGGGCGAGAGAGGATATTACTGAATTTTCAGAAAAAGATGTTTTGGTAGGAGGATATAATCGTCGGGGATTTATTCGCAATACAGAACGTTTTTTAAATGCAGCATCTGATAGAACACAGTATGCAGTATTGTTTTTTAATATAAAGAATTTTAAAGCAGTGAATGAATTGTTTGGAGTGGAGAATGGAGATGTAGTTCTTCGGAATATATATAAAACGCTGAAATATTCAAGACTTGCTCCGGTGATCGTTGCAAGAGTAGAGTCTGATCATTTTGTCTGCCTGATCGATAAGAAGAATTTAGACTTTGCAGAACTGACAAAAGTATGTGAGAATAAGTTTTGCAAAGACGGTAAGCGGATGAATTTGATTATCCGATGTGGTATTTTTTATGTAGAAGATGAACCGATGAAGATTTCCGGTATGATCGACAGGGCAAAGCTTGCGAAGAAGTATATTACGGATGAATATGTTCAACCGTACATGATTTATGATGATTCTATGCAGGCTGCTTATGTAGACAAAGCAAAGCTTACCGGGGAATTGCAGGAGGGAATCGCACAGGAACAGTTTAAGGTTTATTATCAGCCAGTTATTGATGCGAAAACTGGAAAGATTGCTTCAGCAGAAGCATTGATTCGCTGGATCCATCCAGAAAAGGGATTCATTTCTCCGGGATTATTTATCCCGGCAATAGAAGAGGATGGTCATATTTCCGAGCTTGATTTTTATGTACTTAAGAAAGTATGGCAGTTCATTAATGAAAGATACGAAAAGAATAAGTTTGTTGTTCCGGTATCTGTAAATTTATCCTGGATGGATTTCTATGATGAAGTAATGATGGAAACAATCATAAAAGAAATAGATCAATTTAAAGAAGTGGGTAGAGAGTATATGACTCGTTTTGAAATTACAGAAACTTCATACGCTGCCATCAGGGAAAATCGAAGTGATATTCTTGAGAGTTTTCGGATTAGAAATACCAAGATTCTCTTAGATGATTTTGGAAGTGGCTTTTCTTCCTTTGGCATGCTCCAGGATTACGATTTTGATATATTAAAAATTGATATGAGCTTTATCCGTAAGATGGAAGAGAATCCAAAAACGAAAAGTATCGTGCGTAATATTATAGGAATGGCGCATGAGATGGATATAGAGACAGTTGCAGAAGGAGTAGAAACAGAAGAACAGGTAAGATTCTTAAAACAGAGCGGTTGTGACTATATTCAGGGATATTATTATTCCAGACCATTGCCGGAAGATGAATTTATAGAATTTCTGGAAAAAGAATCTTTAAAGAATTAAATTGTTATAAAATAGAAAAGAAATATCCCGCACTGTGATTTGCTACATAACAGTACGGGATATTCTTAATTTTTTGTGAGTTATCTATAGCTGTTATCTGTATTCTTCGGCGAGTTCCTTAAATACGGGAAGTGCCTGTTCCACTCTTTGCGTAGGGACACAGTAGGCGATACGGAAGTGCCCCGGACATCCAAAGATATCTCCAGGAACGAGCATCAGATCTTTTTCCATTGCTTTTTTGCAAAATGCCTGGGAATCCGGTTCTAAAGAACGTGGGAACATATAGAACGTTCCGCCGGGTTCTACACAATGGTAGCCGTATTCTCTAAGCGCTTCAAAAAGTATTTTTTTATTTGTTTCATACACGCTTAAATCGGAGGTACAGCCGCAGACATCCGCTACGGTTCTCTGCATCAGGGAAGCGGCACCATTTTGCCCGATTGTTCGGGAAATCTGCGGACAGATTTCAATAATCTTATCGGCATCAGAACAATCCGGATGTACGGCAAGATAGCCGATACGTTCTCCCGGAAGAGAGATCGATTTACTAAAAGAATAGCAGGTTAGCGTGTTCTTATAATAATTTGCAATGTAAGGAGCATCTACTCCTTCAAAAATAATATCACGATAAGGCTCATCTGAAATAAGATAGATTGGATGATGGAATTCTTTTGATTTTGCTGTTAAGATTGATGACAGTTTTTCAATGGTTTCTGTAGAGTAGACAATTCCGGAAGGGTTATTTGGAGAGTTGATCAGGACAGCAGAAACATTTTCATTTAATTGGGCTTCAAATGCTGCAAAATTAATCTGGAAAGTGTCGATATCTGCAGGGATAATTGTAAGCTTTAATCCAGCGCCGGCGGTATATGGTTTATATTCAGAGAAACAAGGTGCAAAAGTAATAATTTCATCGCCGGGATTTGTTACCGCACGAAGAGCGTGAGCTAAAGCTCCAGCAGCACCAATTGCCATAAAAATATTGGCAGCTTTGTAGGCTGAACCATATTTTTTATTTAAAGAGGCAGCAATTTTTTCGCGGGTTTCCATGATTCCAAAGCTTGGACTATATCCATGCAGGGCAAGAGGGTCTAAAGTTTTCACTTTTTGGACAATTGTTTCGTTTACAATAGAAGGTGCAGGTACAGAAGGGTTACCAAGGCTAAAATCATAAATATTTTCTGCTCCAACGACTTTGGCACGTTCTGCAGCATACTGGAATATTTCAAAGATAACGTCTTTTTCCTGTAGCATGTTTGTGTATTGTTTGTTTAACATAAAATGAAACACTCCTTTTTATTTTATATATTTTGATTAAGTAGATAGTCTCTATGAGTGTAGCATATGAGATGGGAAAGAACAAGAACAGGAATCGTATATTGACGGGGCGATGTTACTTTACTATAATAAAACGGACAGAAAGGAGTATATCATGGAGAACTATTCAGTACAGGTTCCACCGTATACGGTAGGACCGGAAGCATATAAAAAGATTGAAAAACAATGTCACATATATGGAAGCAAGGCAGTTGTTATTGGTGGAAAGAAGGCGATGGCTGCTGCGAAGGAGAAGCTGCTTTGTGCGGTAGAAGATACTGGAATTGAAATTGTTGATTTTGTATGGTTTGGAGGAGAATGTACCTTTGAGAATGCAGAAGCTCTCGAACAGTTAGAAGCAGTACAACAGGCAGATGTGATATTTGCTGTTGGCGGAGGAAAGGCAATCGATACATGTAAGCTTGTAAGTATTGCGCTTGAAAAACCGTATTTTTCTTTCCCGACGATCGCATCAAACTGTGCTCCGACATCTGCGGTGTCTATTGTATATAACGAAGACGGAACATTTTGTAAGTTTGTACATTTTCTCGAGCCGGCGAAGCATATTTTTATTGATACAGAAATTATCGCAAATGCGCCAACAGAATATTTATGGGCTGGAATTGGAGATACTTATGCAAAGTATTATGAAGTAAGTATTTCTGCAAGAGGTGAGCAGTTAGAGCATTATAAGGCAATGGGAGTACAGCTTAGCCGTATGTGTATGGAAGCGATGCTTGAGCATGGAGCACAGGCATTAAAAGATAACGAACAGAGGACGGCATCCTATGCATTAGAACAGGCGGCGCTTACTATTATTATTACAGCAGGCTGGGCTTCGTTGCTTGTGGCAAGAGAACATACGATGGATTATAATGGTGGAGCTGCGCATGCCTTTTTCTATGGTCTTTGCAACCTGCCTGGATTTGATGAGAATCACCTGCATGGCGTTGTTGTTGGATTTGGTGTTTTGCTTTTGCTTACGATTGATGGTAAAGAAGAAGAATGTGAGAAGCTGACTGCTTTTAATAAGACAGTTGGGCTACCAACGAAGCTTTCTGAAGTCGGTGTTACGGTAGAAGAAGTCGCAAAGTGTGCATCATTTATGGTAAAAGATGAGGATCTTGCGCATTATCCATATACTGTAACAGAAGAGATGATTGTAGAAGCGGCAAGAAAGCTGGATTATTAATTGAAATTTTAAGGAGGATATCATAATGAAGTTTGAAAAGATTGATATAACAAAGGAAAATGTAAACCCATTTCAGAGAATTGGCCAGGACTGGATGTTGATTTCTGCCGAGAGAGAAGGCAAGGTGAATACGATGACTGCTTCCTGGGGAATGATGGGTGTTTTTTGGGGAAAGAATGTCGTAACTGTCGGGATACGTCCACAGCGCTTTACAAAAGAATTTGTAGATGCAGGAGAATTCTTCACGTTAACATTTTTTGATGGAGAGCGTAAGGAGGAGATGGGATATCTTGGAAAAGTATCTGGAAGAGATGAAGATAAAATTAGCAAAGTAGGTTTTCATGTAGTAAAAACCGATGAGGAACAGCCGACTTTTGAGGAAGGTAAAATGGTTTTTGTATGTAAAAAACTTATGGAAACGCAGTTGAATCCAGAAGAATTTATTGATTCAGAAGTGGATGGAAGATGGTATCCACAGAAGGATTATCATCATATGTATACAGCGGAGGTTATCGCTGCCTACCGTATTGAACAATAATGAAAAGGATTTACAATAATTTAAAAGTAATGAAGAACTTCGGAAGTAAGAGAAGAATGAATTGCTTACATCTAAGATTGGAGGTATCGATATGTATTATGGAGGATATTACGGGGCATTTTGGGACCCGACATATATTCTGGTTGTAATAGGCATGATAATCTGCCTGCTTGCTTCTGCAAGAGTGAAGTCTACTTATGCGAAGTTTGATAAGGTAAGAAGTCATGCGGGAATTACTGCTGCAGAGGCGGCAGAACGTATTTTACATGGAGCGGGAATTTATGATGTGGAGATTCGGCATATTTCCGGAGATCTGACAGATAATTATGATCCAAGAAGTCGGGTTCTTAATTTATCTGACGCAACATTCCGCTCTACTTCTGTGGCGGCGATCGGAGTGGCGGCACATGAATGTGGGCATGCGATTCAGGATGCAGAAAGTTATGCGCCTCTTAAGATCCGCGGTGCGATTGTACCAGTTGTGAATTTTGGAGCAAGTATTTCCTGGCCGCTTATTTTGATCGGTATTATTCTTGGAGGAAGCCATACATTGATCATGCTTGGTGTATTGCTGTTTTCCCTTACTGTAATATTTCAGCTTGTTACGCTGCCGGTGGAGTTTAATGCTTCTTCAAGAGCATTAAAGATTCTTGGTAATTCTCATATTCTTTATGACGATGAAATTTCCGGTGCAAGAAAGGTGCTTACGGCTGCTGCACTTACTTATGTTGCTGCTGCTGCTTCTTCTATTCTGCAGTTATTACGTCTTCTTTTATTATTCGGTGGCAGAAGAGACGATTAATGCATTATGAGAGGGATAAAGATTGTCTGTGTTGGCAGAGTAAAAGAAGAATTTTTTAAAGAGGGTATTGGACATTATGTAAAAGAAATCCGAAAGAAATACCCGATGGATATTTTGGAATGTCCAGATGAACCGACACCGGATTCGTGTCCCGAATCTGTGGAAAGACAGATTCGAGACACAGAGGGGGAACGGATTTTAAATAAAATAAAAGACGATGAATATGTTGTTGCTCTTTGTATTGATGGAAAGCATTATAGTACACAGGAATGGGGCGACCGGATAAACAGAATTTTTTTGCAGGTACCTTCACAGGTGACTTTTGTGATTGGTGGTTCGCTTGGCCTGTCGGAGAAAGTGATACGAAGGGCAAATGAAAAGTTAAGTTTTTCGGCACTTACTTTTCCGCATCAGATGATGCGCCTTATTTTATGTGAGCAGATTGCCCGAGTTGTGTAGTGACATATTCCCTTAAAAGCTGCAGAAGGATAAAAAGGAAAAAATACAGGCATCCGCTGACAGCGAGAATATAAAATGCAGGAATCTGCAGAGAAACCGCAGCAACTTTCCAGCATTTTTTTGAAAGAATTCCGCAGATTATCGCAGTAATCACAGGATAAAGAATCGTCTTTTGGACACAAAAGGAAAAAGGTATCGTGCGATAAATATAATAAATATTTAAAAGAAGCTGAAGGCTGTATCCGGCAAGAAGTCCTAATAAATATCCGAAAATTCCTTTGGAAGGAATAAGGAGCAGAATAAAGAAGATTCGGATTCCAACACCGAGAAGATTGTGGTAGAGTGTCTGTTTTGTCTTACCGAATCCGTTTAGGATACTGGATGTTGTTTGTGCAGCATACATAAATGGACAAAGAAGAGAGAAAGAATGAACATATTCTCCGGCTTCCTTACTGTGAAAGATGGTTTCTCCGAGTATGGTTCCGTAAATAAGAAAGGCAAACGTGCTGAATATACCGATGAGAATACAAAAGTGCAGGCTGGCAGAAATCGTTTTCTCCATTTGCTGGTGCTGTTTTCGGTCATAGGCAGAAGAGATAGCCGGCATAAGCATTACAGATAAAGAGTTTACAATTGTAGCGGGAAAGAATAGAAACGGTAATGCCATGCCGGTTAAAGTACCATAAGTTTCTAAAGCATGAGTATGACTTTGGAAAAATATGTTCAACATAAAAGGAATTAACATCGTTTCTAAGCTGCTGATTACAGTGAGGCTGAAATGATTGATGGAGATAGGGAGACTAAAAGAAAAAAAGTGAAAGAAAAGTTTTTTTGCCGGAATAAGAGCAGGATCGCTTCGATGAGTATCTGCTCTTTTTTTTGTATTTTTCTTTTTGAAGATTACTTTCTTATGAAAAAGGGAATTTCTGTTTTCTAAAAAGTATGTACGAAAATAGGCAAGAATAGTATAAAATGTAGAAACTCCTTCTCCAAGCACCATTCCCCAGGCAGCAATACGAGCATCGGCACCTAAAATAAAAATGGTAACAGAAAGACAATAAATACTTCCAACGCGGGTGATCTGCTCCACAATCTGACTAATCGCGGGTACAGCAGAGCGGTTCAAACCGATGTAATAGCCATGGAGACAGGCTTTTATGGACACAAAGGGAAGAGAGAGTGCTGCGATTTTTAAAGAAGGAGCAGCAGAAGCTTCTTTTAAGACAAATGTACTTAAATAATCAGCACCTTCAAATAAAAAAAACATTAATATAATAGAAAGAAAAAAAGAGAGAAGGCAGCCGAGTTTTACAAGCCGGTGTGCGTTCTTTTTTTGCCCTTTTGCAAAAAAACGGGAAGTAAGATTAGAGATTCCAGTCTCAAAGCCATGACAGCATAAAGAAAAACATAGCATATATACTGGGAAAATCAGCTGATAAATTCCAAGTTCTTTTGCACCAATCAGATTAGAAAGGAATATTCTGTTATAGAATCCGAGTATTCTAGCGAGAAAACCAGAGATTGTTAAAATTAATGTTCCGGTAAAGATTGTTTTTTTATAGGAAGTTTTATATGACATGAAAACACCATAGATAAAGGGTTATTTGATTGTATGCAGAAATAAAAGTATCTATTCAGAAGCAATTCGTAAAGAATGATGGAAAAGAGGAAAGCCTATGCAGCAGATTTATCTTGATAATGCAGCAACAACACCGGTTCGTCCGGAAGTAGAAGAAGTGATGCAACCATATTTTTGCGAAAAATATGGGAATCCTTCTGGAATATATAAAATGGCATCAGAATGTCGGCAGGCGCTAGAAACGGTCCGCAAACAAATTGGGAAGACGCTGAAAGTATCCGCAGAAGAAATTTATTTTACATCAGGTGGGACGGAGTCAGATAACTGGGCGATAAAAAGTACAGCACAAAGATTAAAAGAAAAAGGAAAACATATTATTACAAGTAAAATTGAGCATCATGCAGTATTAAACAGCTGTGCTTATTTAGAAACACAGGGATTTGAAGTGACATATCTTGATGTAGATGAGTGGGGGTGCGTTCGTTTCGATGCGCTTCAAAGAGCGATACGAAAAGATACGATATTAATTTCTATTATGTATGCTAATAATGAAGTAGGAACAATACAGCCAATCGGGCAGATTGGAAAAATTGCAAAGGAAAATGATATTTTCTTTCATACAGATGCCGTACAGGCATATGGACAGATTCCCATTGATGTTAAAAGAGAAAATATACATTTACTAAGTGCAAGCGCACATAAATTTAACGGACCAAAAGGGGTGGGATTTATTTATATAGATAAGCGTGTGCCTGTTATGTCTTATATTCATGGAGGAAAGCAGGAGAGAAATCATCGGGCGGGAACAGAAAATGTTGCGGGAATTGTTGGTATGGGAAAGGCAGCAGAGATCGCATTTGCCGCACAGAAGGAAAGAGAGAAAAGAGTGCAGCAAATGAGGGAGTATCTTATGAAAAAACTTTGTGAAGAAATACCATATTGTCGAATAAACGGAAGTGTTGCGAGGAGGCTGCCGGGAAATTGCAATGTCAGTTTTCAGTTTATAGAAGGAAATGAATTATTGCTCTTGTTAGATGATAAAAATATATGCGCTTCTGCTGCTTCAGCATGCAGTACGGGAGATACTGCTCCTTCTCATGTGCTTACCGCCATGGGGATTCCGGAAAAACTGGCTCGGGGAACATTGCGACTTACGATTGGCTATCAAAACACGCAGGATGAAATCGATTACACGATAAAATGTATCAAAGAAGCAGTAAAAAAACTGAGAGAAAATGCAGAGGATTATCGAATTTACAAAGAAAATTTTCCTTGCAATATGATATAAAATATAGTATTATAAACAGCGGAAGTTTTTATGAACTTCCATTGGACCAGTAGCTCAGTTGGATAGAGCAACGGTTTCCGGAACCGTGTGTCGGGGGTTCGAGTCCCTTCTGGTTCGTTTTTTTTATGCATTTTAATAGAGGAATAACATGAAATACGAAATATATATACAGGAATCTAAGAAGTCACAGAAATTCTGTAAGAAAGCAATCGCAGAATATGAGAAACGTCTTAGCCGCTATTGTAAGATTAGTTGTAAGTTTATAAAGAAAGAAAAAGAATGGGAGTCTTTGTTAGTAAAAGATACAGGGATGAAGAAGTTCATAGTACAGCCAGGCAAGGCGGAACTTACATCAGAAAAACTAAGTGAACAGATAAAAAATTGGGAAGGTTCCGGAATAAAGGGAATTATGTTTTTGGTTCCGGAATGGAGCGAAGAAATTTTGGCTGATGACCAGACAAAGATGGCATCAAAAACAAAACAGCCAATAATGATAGAATCTCTGATTCTCTCAGACTTTACCATGTCTTCTAATATGACAGGTATGGTTCTATATGAGCAGATCTATCGAGGATACCGAATACTCAACAACCATCCTTATCATAAGTAAAACGAATTACCGGATACTCTATAATATCTCTAGACAGTATTGACAGAGAAATTATAGAGCATCCGGTAATTATTCTTTTTCAAGGTCATCTGTTTCGATGCCAACTCCTCTTGGGGGAACAGCAGTAGAGAATACAATCTGTGTCTGTGTGTTCCCAAATCTTTGCAGATGTCCGATAAAGGTGTCTAATTCCATTGTACTTGGAAAGGCTACCTTTAACATGATTGAATATGTACCAGTAACACAGTTGCATTCAAGTACATTTGGACAATCTTTGACATAAGGATAGAACTCATCCTTTTGTTTTGGGTCTAAAGTCAGATTGATAAATGCAGTAATATGATATCCAAGAGCAACGGGATCAATCGTTGCATGATAGCCGGTGAGAATGCCGGCTTTTTCCAAACGTTCTATTCTTGTAGAAACAGCAGGAGAAGATAAAAATACTTTCTGCGCAAGATATTTTAAAGGATATCTGGCATTCTCCTGAAGAAGAGAAAGAATTTTTCTGTCTATTTTATCCATAATATGTTACCTCCAAAAGTGATTTAATGTACTCTAGGATTCTTTCATAAACCTTAAAATGAAAAAAAGGAAAACAAAAAAGGAGTATTCCTAAACGGAACACTCCTTTGTGTTCTTTGATTATATATCATTTGAAAAACGATTTCAAGAAAAAATTTATTTTCAAATAATAATCAGGGAAGAATTAGCAAACGCCCTGTGCAAGCATAGCATTTAATACTTTCTCGAAACCAGCGATGTTAGCGCCAGTTACATAGTCGCCTTCTTTGTTGTAACGTTTTGCAGCATCATCAATGTTATGATAAATGTTAACCATGATGTTTTTAAGCTTGCTGTCAACTTCTTCAAATGTCCAGCTTAATCTTTCGCTGTTCTGGGACATTTCAAGAGCGGATGTAGCAACACCACCGGCATTAGAAGCTTTACCAGGAGCGAACCATACACCGTTTTCCTGTAAGTACTTTGTAGCATCTAATGTAGTAGGCATGTTAGCACCTTCACATACAGCGATACATCCGTTAGCAACTAACTGTTTTGCATCTTCAAGGAAAAGCTCGTTCTGAGTAGCACATGGAAGAGCAATATCACATTTAACAGACCATACACCACGTCCTTCGTGATATTCACTGTTTGGACGATACTTTTTGTATTCTGTTAAACGAGCACGTTTAACTTCTTTGATTTCTTTTAATGCAGCTAAATCGATTCCTTCTGGATCATATACCCATCCAGTAGAATCAGAACAAGTTACAACTTTTGCGCCAAGCTGCTGACATTTTTCAATAGCATAGATTGCAACGTTACCAGCACCGGAAACAACAACTGTCTTACCAGCAATGTCATCGTTGTGGCATTTTAACATTTCTTCTGTGAAGTATACAAGACCATATCCTGTAGCTTCTGTTCTTGCAAGGGAACCACCATATGTTAAGCCTTTTCCTGTAAGAACACCTTCGTAAAGACCTTTGATTCTCTTATACTGTCCGAAAAGGTAACCGATTTCTCTTCCGCCAACACCGATATCACCAGCAGGTACGTCAGTGTCTGCACCGATATGTTTGCAAAGCTCTGTCATAAAGCTCTGGCAGAATGCCATAATTTCACGATCGGATTTACCCTTAGGATCGAAATCAGAACCACCTTTACCACCACCGATTGGAAGTCCTGTAAGAGAGTTTTTGAAAATCTGTTCAAATCCTAAGAACTTGATAATACCCTGGTTTACAGATGGGTGGAAACGTAAGCCTCCCTTGTAAGGTCCGATTGCGCTGTTAAACTGAACACGGATACCCATGTTAACCTGAACCTGTCCATTGTCATCAACCCATGGTACGCGGAACTTAATCATTCTTTCAGGCTCAGTGATTCTCTCTAAAACAGCCTGTTTTTTGAATTCTTCTTCATTCGCTTCAATTAATGGGCGGATTGTTTCAAATACTTCAGTAACTGCCTGATGGAATTCTGGTTCACTTGGGTTTTTCTCAATAACTCTTGCAAGTACGTCATCAACGTAAGACATAGTTTGTTCCTCCTTGATATTGTATATTATACATATTTTTAAACTCCTGATGATTGACAAAAAAATATCAGAATCAAGTCTCTCATCAAGTTCTTTTTCCGCGCTCTATTATACTATATTGTGAGAAGTTATTCAATAAAAAGAATAAGCAAAAGTACAACTTTTTTTAAAAAAATTTCATAACCCGACATTTAACTTCATATTTTTAAGTGCAAAATGAGAAAAAATGATAGTTGTAGCTGCAAGAATTTCATTTTTTCAGTTTGCAAAAAAAGAAAACTATAAAAAATAAAAAAAGAAAAAGGGAATCATATAGATATATATAAAAGAGCCATTGTTAATAGAAAAACAATAAAAGACATAAGGATAATTCTGTTTAAAGTGTGAACTTAATGTGAAAAAAGGCATATGTTCACAAAATTATCGTAAATTAAGAATACTATACTACGTGTAAATTTAAACAGGAGGCTTATTTTATGATAGAAGTAAAAAACTTAGTCAAAGATTACGGAAAACACCATGCAGTAAAAGATATTAGTTTTTCCGTACCTGACGGACAGATTGTAGGTCTGCTTGGACCAAACGGTGCAGGAAAGTCTACAACAATGAATATAATGACCGGATATATTTCTGCGACTTCTGGTGAAGTGAAAATTGGTGGATATGATATTTTAGAACAGCCCTTACAGGCAAAGAAGTTAATTGGGTATCTTCCGGAGATTCCTCCTCTGTATGAAGATATGACAGTAGAAGAATATTTGAATTTTATTTGTGATCTTAAGGGAATCCGTAAAAAAACAGAAAAAGAATCATCGATCAATGAAGTAACAGAAGCAGTAAAGATTTCTGATATGAAAAAAAGACTGATTAAAAATCTTTCCAAAGGATATAAACAAAGAGTAGGGCTTGCGCAGGCACTAATTGGAAATCCACCACTATTAATCCTTGATGAGCCGACGGTAGGTCTTGATCCAAACCAGATTATAGAGATTCGTTCTTTGATTAAGAGTCTGGGCGAAAAGCACACGATTATTTTAAGTTCTCATATTTTATCAGAAGTGAATGCAGTATGTGATTATGTACTTATTATAGATAAGGGAACATTAGTTGCAGAAGACACACCAGAGCATTTATCAGAAGATTTTTCAGATACGGACAGTATTATCTTATCGGTAAAAGGAGATAAGGAAAAAGTAGAAAAAGTATTAAAAGCTTCAGAATATATTAAAGATTACAAGATTACAGGAGAAAAAGAAGACATTGTTGATGTGCAGGCAAAAACAGCAACAAAAGAGGATATCCGCGATAATTTGTTCTTTGAATTTGCAGAAGAAAAATTGCCGATCATCAAGATGGAACGAGAAAGTTTATCTCTTGAAGATGTATTCCTGAAACTTACCGGACAGGATGTGGAAGAAGTAGAGTCAGAGGCAAAGAAGGCTTCGGAGCAGATTGAAAAGCAAAGCCATCATGGTTTTTCTTTTAAAAGAAAGAAAAAAGCAGAAGACGTAAAAGAGGAGGATAAGTAGAATGAAAGCCATTTATTTAAAAGAAATGAGAAGCTATTTCCACTCACTGGCAGCTTATATTTATTTTGCTCTTTTTATTGCTGCAACAGGAGTTTATTTTTCAGTAATCTGTATGTCTTACGGGTATACAGACTATTCACAGTATGTATTTTCTAACAGTACAATCTTATATATTGTTATTGTGCCAATTCTTACCATGCGTTTATTTGCGGAAGAAAAGAAGCAGAGAACAGACCAGCTTTTGTATACTTCCCCAATTCGACCGGGAAGCATTGTCCTTGGAAAGTATCTGGCATCTGTAACACTGCTTGCTATGTCTATGTTAGTAAGCCTTATAGAAGCCGGTGTATTAAGTATGTTTGGAAATGTAAGCTGGAAAACAGTTCTTACCGGCTGCCTTGGTTACTTTCTTTTAGGCGCCTGCCTGATGGCAGTAGGTATGTTTGTATCTTCTATCACAGATAATCAGATGATCGCAGCAGCCTTATCCTTTGCAGTAGTTTTATTTTGTATGTTACTTCCGAATATCTCAAATGTTGTACCAGGAAGAGCAAGATATACGTATCTCGTATGTGTGCTGGCAGTACTTCTTGTTGCATGGTTCTTCTATGACGAGACAAAGAACATGAAAATTGCAGCAGGAGTGGGCATTGCTGGTATCGCTGTGATTGGTGTTTTAAGCAAAGTAAAACCTGCGCTGTTTGATAACGGTCTGTCTAAAATCATTGACTGGTTTTCTGTATTAGATCGTTTTAATGACTTTTGCAGTGGAATTTTAAATGCATCTTCTATTGTATACTACGTATCATTTATTGCAGTATTTTTATTCCTGACAATGCAGGGAATTGAAAAACGCAGATGGAATTAGGAGGGCATAAAATGGCAGGGAAAAAGATGAATACAAAATTAAAAAAAGGTATTTTTTCAGCAGTAGCAGTTGTTGTTCTGATCGCAGCAGTTATTGCGGTCAATATATTTGTAACAAGTAAAAACTATACAGTAGATGTAACAGCCAATAAAATTTACTCACTTTCAAAACAGACGAAAAAAATAATAAAAGGGTTAGATAAAGAAGTTACCATATATGTAGTGAATAAAGAATCTGATGTAAATTCTTCTTATGAACAGGTCTGGAAAGAATATAAGAAAAATTCTGCAAAAATAAAATTTGTTTATAAAGATCCGGAGCTGTATCCGAACTTTACAAAGAAATATGTAGATAGCAGTGAAGAAGTTGCAAATGACAGTATGATTATAAAATGTGGTAAGAAATACCGCTATGTTTCTGCAAATGACTATGTTTCCTACAGTTATGGAAGTGACTACTCCTATTCGGCAGATTCTCTTCAGTTAGAAAGTCTTACAACAGAGGCAATTAATTATGTTATTTCAGATTCCACACCAGTAATCTATACGTTAAGCGGACATTCGGAACAAAGTTTTGATTCAAGTACGACAAGTAGTTTTGAGGGAGATAATTATTCAGTAAAAACATTGAATCTTCTCACAGAACAGAAAGTGCCGGATGATTGTTCGATTCTGCTCATCAATGGTGCGCAAAAAGATATCACAAAAGATGAGCTTAAGATGATTAAAACTTATATGAAAAACGGTGGAAAGATGTATGTATTCTTAGATGCGAGAGTAGAGAATCTTACAAACTTATACAGCCTGCTTCAATCATATAATGTAGAACCACAGAAAGGTGTTGTGGTAGAAAGCGATGCAAGTAAATATACACAATATCCAATTTATCTGCTGCCGACGATTGAAAGTTCCGATGCAACTTCTGCACAGTATAACAGCAATGTTTATGTCCTTGCTCCAAGTGCAAAAGGTTTAAAAGATATCACAGAAAAGAATGCAAAGAAAGATTCTTCTTCATCCGATTACACTGTAACTTCATTACTTTCCACAAGTGATGGCGCTTATTCCAAGGTAGATACATCAAGTTCCACGTTAAATAAGGAAAAGAAAGATATCAGCGGTCCATTTGACATCTCTGTAGCGGTATCTGATTCTTCTGGTGGAAGAATGATTGTAACTGGATGTACGAACATGCTGCTTCAGGATATTGATCAGGCAGTAAGTGGAGCCAATACGGACTTTGTATTAAATGGTGTGAATTATCTTGCAGAACAAAAGAGTAAGATATCGATCAGGGCGAAGAGCTTAAAAACAGAGAATGCAGTCGTATCGGCATTTAACCAGAAAGCAACATTGATTATGACAGTATTTGTGATTCCATTGGTAATACTTGCAATCGGAATCGGTATTGTGATAAAAAGAAGAAAACTTTAAAACCTGATTTGTAGATTTCGTGTAGACGAAAAAAGAAAGAATACCATATCCCATCTGCTCTGTAGTCGCTGCATTTAAGATGCTCATCTGCATCTTAAACACGCTCCGAAGCCGCATCTGGGATATGGTATTCTTTCTTTTTTTTATCTAATCTAAATCTACAGTTGGTAAGAATGGGGATTTTCCAGAAGATTATGACTTTTCGAGAAATTAAATTCAAAAGAGCTGACATTTAAGTTGTTGTATATACATGGAATTTAGTTATATTAGAAATCGTAGACTTTTGGACAATCCCCTTGTTTTTTAACTGAGTTGTGGGATGAGGTTAGAAAGCCGCTGGTTTTTTGAGGAAAAATGAAGTATTTAGCGTAACGGAACAAAATCAAACTTATAAGAATTCGCTTTTTTTTAGAAATCTCAATGCAATTCAGCAACATACAACAATTTGAATGTCAACTCTTTAGAATTTAATCCCATGGAAATCCACAACCTTCGCGAGAATCCCCATTCCCGCGAACTTGAATAGTCAGAAAAAAGAAAAAATGCCCTATCCCAGATGCGGCTTGGGAGAGTAGTTAAGATGCGGACGAGCATCTTAACTACAGCGATTACAGAGCAGATGGGATAGGGCATTTTTTCTTTTTTCGTCTATACAAAATCAATCTATAAATCTTTATGTAATCTTAATATGGTAGTCGATATATTTATACTATCTTTGAATGCGGACATATATAATGAGGGGAAACATGCCGGATGAAATAGTAATAACAGGAGGGATTTATGTCAAGGGACATACATAAAAAGAAGCATTTGTCTTCTTTTCAATTAATTATTCTGGGATTTGCAGGTGTTATTTTATTGGGGGCAATTATATTAATGTTGCCAGTTTCTTCTGCCGAGGGAGTGATGACTCCATTTAATCAGACGCTTTTTACATCAACTTCCGCGGTATGTGTAACGGGACTTGCTGTCTTGGATACAGGTAGTTACTGGTCTGTTTTTGGACAGGTAGTGATTTTACTTTTGATACAGATAGGAGGACTTGGTGTGGTTACTGTTGCCGTTTCTGTATTTATGCTGTCAGGCAGAAAGATTTCTCTGATGCAGCGCAGCACGATGCAGAATGCAATTTCTGCACATAAAGTAGGAGGAATTGTCCGTCTGACAAAGTTTATTTTAAAGGGAACATTATTTGTTGAGATGGCAGGCGCATTAGCGTTGCTGCCGGTTTTTTATCATGATTTTGGCAGGAAAGGGATATGGATGGCAGTATTTCATTCCATATCGGCTTTTTGTAATGCTGGATTTGATATTTTAGGTACGCCCACGAATCCATTTCCATCCATTACGGCTTATGCAGGAAATCCGATTGTAAATGTAGTGATTATGTTTTTAATTATAGCAGGTGGTATAGGATTTCTTACGTGGGAGGATATTTGTATTAATAAAATCCACTTTAGAAAGTATCATATGCAGAGTAAGATTATACTTGTGACAACCGCACTTTTGATAGTTTTACCAGCTGTTTTTTTCTTTTTTTCTGATTTTACTCATCTGTCAGTGGGAAAACGGTTGCTTGCATCGGCTTTTCAGGCAGTAACTCCAAGAACTGCCGGATTTAATACTATGGATATTTCTAAAATGACAGAAGTTTCAAAAGCAATGATTATTATACTTATGCTTGTCGGAGGTTCGCCAAGTTCTACGGCAGGAGGTATGAAGACAACAACTTTTGCAGTGCTTATATTGAATGCATTTGCCACATTCCGGAGTCAGGAAAATGTCGAAACATTTGGAAGAAGAATCGAGTGCAGTGTGATAAAGAATGCATCAACGATTGCAATGATGTACTGTATGTTATTTTTATGTGGAGGAATTACGATCAGTGTATATGAAGGGCTTCCACTTTCGGAATGTCTTTATGAAGCAGCATCAGCGGTTGGAACAGTAGGGCTTACATTAGGAATCACACCAAAGCTTCATATAGTGTCACAATTCATACTGATCATACTTATGTATCTTGGAAGAGTAGGAGGACTTACTCTTATTTATGCGGTCCTTTCAAAGAAAAAGAAGGGAAATGCAAGGTTACCGTTAGAAAAAATAACAGTAGGATAAGTGTTAGGATTGTGTATGGTATCCGTTAGATAAGACAGAAGGAGAATGGAATTATGAAAAATATATTATTAATCGGACTTGGGAGATTTGGAAGACATATTGCAATGGAGCTTAGTGAATTAGGGCATGAAATTATGGCAGTAGATGTCAATGAGGGCAGAGTAGATAAAGTCCTTCCCTACGTTACAAATGCCCAGATTGGAGATAGCACGAATGCGGAATTTTTAGAATCATTAGGAATTGGAAATTATGATATCTGTTTTGTTACGATTGGAGGAAGCTTTCAAAATTCATTAGAGACCACATCTCTATTAAAGGAACTTGGTGCAAAAATGGTTATTTCGAGAGCAGAGAGGGATGTTCAGGAGAAGTTCCTTTTAAGAAATGGTGCAGATAAAGTAATTTATCCAGAAAAACAGGTGGCAAAATGGGCTTCGATCCGTTATACCGATGACCATATCCTTGATTATATGGAAGTAGATGCTTCCCATGCAATATTTGAAGTGGAAGTACCGAAAGAGTGGATTGGAAAAACGGTTGGAGAGCTGGATATTCGAAGAAAATATGATATTAATATCCTTGCAATAAAAAATAATGGAGAGCTTAGCATGGCAATATCTCCAGATACATTTTTTACAGGGGATATCACGCTTTTAGTAATCGGAGAGCATAAGGCAATTAAAAAGTGTTTCCATATTTAAATTAAAGAGGGGATAAATGATGAAAGAAGTAATTTTACTCTTAACAGTATTGGTAATGTTTATTGTTTGTTTTTTTGTTATGGGAAAGATTGGATATTTCATCAATGAAAATTACAAAGCGTTTATTATAGGGGAGAGGGAAAATACGCAATCCTGTAAAATTATATCTTTGGATGAAATTTCTGATGAAGAGTTGTTAAAAGAAATACATGATTATCAAAAAAAATGTGGTAAAGCAAGTATGATAATTTATGATTCAAAAAAGGAAGATAAAAGGCAGTGTTTTGACGGTGATAAAGCAGTGTGATATACTCTAATATACTCTTGAATTCAAATAAAAGGCGGGAAATTAAAATAATGGAAGAAAATGAAAGAAGAGAAGGCGTATTAAAGCAGCATTTTGCATTATATGCAAAGAAACCGTCAATAAAAGATTGTTTTGTGACGGTTTTTATATTTATGATATGTACTATTATTGGTCTTTTATTTCAGAAACTGCATTTTACAGATACGAATATCGTTACGATATATATTCTTGGTGTATTGATTACTTCTATTTTGACAGACGGTTATCTGTGCAGTATCGCAGGTTCCTTTTTAAGCGTTGTTTTATTTTGTTTTTTTCTTACGGAACCAAGGATGTCTTTCCAGACATATGCAGTTGGATATCCGGTGACTTTTGCGATTATGCTGGTATGCTCTGTGTTGGCGGGAACTCTTTCCGCTAAATTAAAAATGCATGCAAGGATTTCCTCTCAGCTTGCATTTCGAACGCAGGTATTATTCGACACAGACCGCCTGTTGCAAAAAGCGAGGAGCAGTAAAGAGATGTTGCGTGTCACCTGCACGCAGCTGGTTCGTTTACTGAACCGGGATATTGTTGCATATATTGTAGAAGAGGGGAAATTGTCACAGGGACAGGTGTTTTATCAAAATAAGGAAGGAACGAATCAGCAATTTTTAATACCGGAAGAACAAAAGATTGCCAGATGGGTCTATGAAAATAATAAGCGTGCAGGAGTAGGAACGAATTATTTTAAAAATGCAAAATGTTTATATTTGGCGATCCGCATCGGTGATCACGTATATGGTGTAATTGGGATTCCGGCGAACAAAGATGTTCTTGATTCCGTTGAGTATAGCATTTTACTTTCTGTAGTAAATGAATGTGCGCTTGCTATGGAAAATCTGCGCAATGCAATAGAAAAAGAGAAGAATGCTGTTTTGGCAAAAAATGAACAGCTGCGAGCAGATTTACTGCGTGCGATTTCTCATGATCTAAGGACACCGCTTTGTTCTATTTCCGGCAATGCGGATATGCTTTTAAATAACGGAGCGTGCCTGGACAGTAAAACGAAGCAGCAGATTTATGCGGATATTTATGATGATTCTGAATGGCTCATTGGCGTAGTAGAGAATCTGTTATCTATTACAAGGCTTAATGATGGGCGGCTGAAGTTTAAATTTACAGATCAGTTACTTGATGAAGTCATTGCAGAATCTCTGCGTCATATCAGCAGGAAGCATGATGAATATACAATTGTGACAGAATGTGAAGAATTGATTCTTGTCCGGATGGACGTGCAGCTTATCATACAGGTACTCGTGAATCTGATTGATAATGCCATAAAATATACACCGAAAGGCTCGAAAATCTGTATCCGGGGAATGAAATGTAATGGAAAAGCACAGATTTGCGTGGAGGATGATGGTCCGGGAATTGCAGATGAAATGAAGCCATATATCTTTGACATGTTTTATACGGGGAAAAGTACGATTGCAGACAGCCAGAGAAGTCTTGGTCTTGGTCTGTCACTTTGCCAATCTATTATAGAAGCACATGATGGAAGGCTCCTTCTTACAGATAATACACCACGAGGATGTATTTTTACTTTTACTTTACCACTTAGCGAGGTGACATTAAATGAATAAAACAGTAGTTCTTGTTGTGGAGGATGACCGTCCGATACGAAATCTCATCGTAACAACATTAAAAATGCATGATTATAAATATCTTACGGCTAACAATGGAGTATCTGCGATAATGGAAGCATCTTCACATCATCCAGATATTGTCCTCTTAGATCTGGGTCTTCCGGATATGGAAGGAGTAGATGTAATTAAAAAAATCCGTACATGGTCCAATATGCCGATTATTGTTATCAGCGCCCGAAGTGAAGATAGCGATAAAATAGAAGCATTAGATTCCGGGGCAGATGATTATATTACAAAACCTTTTTCGGTGGAAGAACTGCTTGCCCGCATACGGGTGACACAGCGGCGCCTTGCCATTATTCAGGTGGGAGAAGAACAGGAAGCTTCTATTTTTATTAACGGACAATTAAAAATAGATTATATAGCTGGCTGTACCTATCTGAAAGGAAAAGAACTGCATCTGACACCAATTGAATATAAGCTTTTATGTCTTTTGTCACGTAATGTCGGAAGGGTTTTAACACATACCTATATCACACAGCAGATCTGGGGAAGCTGTTCACAAAATGATGTTGCTTCATTAAGAGTGTTTATGGCAACATTACGTAAAAAACTTGAACCAGATAAAAATGGACTCCAGTATATACAGACGCATATCGGAATCGGATACCGAATGCTTCGGATAGAATAAGGAGGCACTACAAGTGAAAAGTAGTATAGCACAGTATCATCTTCCGGGACTGTTTGAGTTTTATGAATTGTATAAGGTGTTTTTGCCGTTATTTCGGGAACATCGAGAATATTTTTATGATTGGTGTGATATTGGATCTGTCTATGGTGCCCCAGCGGATTGTATCTGGGGTGGAGGACGAGCAGGATTTGGGGATGACGATGCAAAAAAAGTGTTAGATTTAATGAAGGAGTATGGAATTTCTGCCCGGCTGACTTTTAGTAATTCTCTGCTTAGAGAAGAACATCTTTTGGATAAAAAATGCAATGCGCTTTGCAAGTTATTTGAAGAAGCTGGGGATATACAAAGTGAAAGTGTATCAAACTCCAATATGCAAAATAAAAGCATAAAAGATATACAAGAGAATAATGTACAGCCTAAAGTAGTAATACAAAATGGAGTTATCGTTCATTCAGACTTGTTATTGGATTACTTAAAAAAGAACTATCCTAACCTTTACTTTGTCTCTTCTACGACAAAAGTTCTGACAGATTTTCAGCAGTTCTCAAATGAAGTGAAACGAAAAGAATTTCGATATGTTGTCCCAGATTTTCGTCTGAACAAGTCTTTTGATAGGTTAAATACCTTAACGCAAATAGAAAAAGATAAAGTGGAATTCCTATGTAATGAATGCTGCTGGTTTGGATGTAAGGACAGAAAGCGTTGTTATGAAACAGTAAGTCGAAAAAATCTTGGAGAAAACTGCCCGGAACATCATTGTGCTGCACCGGATGCAGAAGAAGGATATCGTTTTTCAAAAGCCATGAAGAATCCGGGATTTATCAGGATAGAAGATATTCAAAATGTTTATCTGCCGATGGGATTTTCTAATTTTAAAATAGAAGGACGGGGACTTGGCAGTGCATTGGTGCTGGAATTTTTGCTTTACTATATGGTTAAGCCGGAATATCAGATACATATCAGAGAAGCAATATATCTTGATAATATGCTGGATTTGTTTTAGGACATTTTTTACTCTGAGTATGTTTGCCTCTCTTTTCTTTTTTTACAATAATTTTACCAAAGTCATACAGAAACACGACAGTGGATTATTTTTTCTACACAAAATCCTGATTTCATCTGGCGCCAAAGAACAGAAAAGCAGAAATTTGATATAGAATAAAATGTGATGTCGGAGCAAGTAAAAATGCCGGTCAGGCATTTTCTACGCCGCGACTATCTTCACATTTTATTCTATATCAAATTTCTGCTTTTCGTTTCTTTAGTCCATCAAATCAGCATTTAAATATCATAAACCACCGGTTTCTTCTCTTTAAACACCGCATAATGGCGGAATCCCGCTCTATGAAGAATATCCGGCACCTTGTCAAACTCCCATGCCATATGCTCCGGTTTATGGGCATCGCTTCCGATTGTGATAAGTTCGCCGCCAAGTTCGCGGTATCTTCTTAATATGGAAATGTCAGGGTTTGGCCAGTCAAGTCCGTACTTCAGTCCGGCAGTATTTACTTCAAGAGCGCGATTTCTCTCAATAATTTCGATTAAAATTTCATCGAGAATATCAGAAAAATGATCATAGAAGAAAGTCTGGGAGGATTCCGGAAGGTAGCGGCAGACATAATCAAGATGACCGACAGACTGGTAGTGAGGAAATGCTTTTAAGTTGGATAAAACTGTTTCAAAGTAAGTCATAAGCCCTCTGGTTGCGCCAAGCTCTTTGAAATATGTGCCGTAATAAGGATCCATATTATTTACGATATGACAGGAATTAATAATAAAGTCAAAGTCTTTTCCATATTTTTCATAAAAGTTAGCAAGTAACCGACCAAGGTGTGGCTGTACGCCAAGTTCAAGTCCGTATAAAATCTCAATCTGAGAGGCATACTTTTCTTTGAGAGAAAATAGTGTTTTTTTATAATTTTCAAAATCTAAAAGAAAGTCCAGCTTATCAGGTGTATCCGGATAGCAGGGATCATAGTGTTCAGTGAAGCATAATGTTTTCATTCCAAGTTTAAGTCCTTTTTTGATCATAAGTTCCATAGGCGTGTCTGAATCAGAAGAAAAAGATGTGTGTAAATGTGTGTCGGTGTAAATCATAATCATCATTCCTTTCGGGTAAAAAATTGTATATGAATTTTCTTGCGTATCAAAAATAAAGGTAAAAAATTGTATTTCAAGACCAAAAACTCTGTATACTTGCAGGAAAAATGGCAACAATATCATAATAGCATAAAAGTGAAAGAAAAAAATCTATAATTTTATGCAAAATACTACTTGAAATCTTGGCAATAATTAGGTAAAATAGTTAAGGATTTGACAGGATGAGTCAAATCGGAACGCAGGAGGGCATATTCCCTGCGAACTTTAATGTCAAAGAATATCTAAAACTTAGGAGGAATTACCATGGCAGTAAAAGTTGCAATTAATGGATTTGGCCGTATCGGTCGTTTAGCTTTCAGACAGATGTTTGGTGCAGAAGGCTATGAAGTAGTAGCTATCAATGATTTAACAAGCCCTAAAATGCTTGCTCACTTATTAAAATATGACTCTTCTCAGGGAACATATGAGAAAGCAGCTACAGTAAAAGCTGGCGAAGATTCTATCACAGTTGATGGAAAGGAAATCAAAATCTACGCTTTCCCAGATGCAAACAATTGCCCATGGGGAGAAATCGGTGTTGATGTAGTATTAGAGTGTTCTGGTTTCTACACAAGCAAAGAGAAAGCTCAGGCTCATATCAATGCTGGTGCTAAGAAAGTTGTTATTTCCGCTCCTGCTGGAAACGACCTTCCAACAGTTGTTTACAATACTAACCATACAGTATTAAAACCAGAAGATAAGATTATCTCTGCTGCATCTTGTACAACAAACTGTTTAGCTCCTATGGCTGACGCTCTTAACAAATATGCTGCAATCCAGAGTGGTATCATGTGTACAATCCATGCTTACACAGGTGACCAGATGACTCTTGACGGACCACAGCGTAAAGGTGATTTAAGAAGATCTCGTGCAGCAGCAGTTAACATCGTTCCTAACAGCACAGGTGCTGCTAAGGCAATCGGTCTTGTTATCCCAGAATTAAACGGTAAGTTAATCGGATCTGCTCAGCGTGTTCCTACACCTACAGGATCTACAACAATCTTAACAGCAGTTGTTAAAGGTGCTGATGTAACAGTTGAAGGAATCAATGCAGCTATGAAAGCAGCAGCTAACGAATCTTTCGGTTACAACGAAGACGAAATCGTTTCTTCTGATATCGTAGGAATGAGATTTGGTTCTTTATTCGATGCAACTCAGACAATGGTTAACAAAGTTGCTGATGATTTATACGAAGTACAGGTTGTTTCATGGTACGATAACGAAAACAGCTACACATCTCAGATGGTTCGTACAATCAAATACTTTGCTGAATTAGCATAATCTAAGCGATAGTATTAGTATATATTTAAGAATATAAGACTCAAACATGGGTCCGGTCTCGTGGGACCGGACCTTTGTTTGTTTTTGAAAAAGTGCTTTTGGAAGTCTGATAAATCTGCAGTTATGTAGATTTTGATTTTAAGAGTACATGAATATAATTTAGGAGGAATTCCAACATGGGTTTAAATAAAAAATCTGTAGACGATATTAATGTAAAAGGACTTAAAGTTCTTTGCAGATGTGACTTCAACGTTCCATTAAAAGATGGTAAGATCACAGACGAGAACCGTCTTGTAGCTGCACTTCCAACAATCAAGAAGTTAATCGCAGACGGCGGTAAAGTAATTCTTTGCTCTCACTTAGGTAAAGTAAAAACAGAAGAAGATTACACAACAAAGACTTTAGCTCCAGTAGCAGCTCGTTTATCTGAGCTTCTTGGACAGGAAGTAAAATTTGCAGCAGACCGTGAAGTTGTTGGACCAAACGCAAAAGCTGCAGTAGAAGCTATGAAAGACGGAGATGTTATCTTACTTGAGAACACTCGTTTCCGCAAAGAAGAGACAAAGTGTGGAGAAGAATTCTCCAAAGACCTTGCTTCTATCTGTGATGTATTCGTAAATGATGCATTCGGTACAGCTCACAGAGCTCACTGCTCTAACGTAGGTGTTGCTTCTTTAGTAGACACAGCAGTAGTTGGATACTTAATGCAGAAAGAAATCGATTTCTTAGGCAATGCTGTAGAGAACCCAGTACGTCCTTTCGTTGCTATCCTTGGTGGAGCAAAAGTTGCAGATAAGTTAAACGTTATCTCTAACTTACTTGAGAAGTGTGACACACTCATCATCGGTGGTGGTATGGCTTACACATTCTTAAAAGCAAAAGGATATGAAATCGGTAACTCTTTAGTTGACGAGACAAAGATTGATTACTGTAAAGAAATGATGGAAAAAGCAGAAAGCCTTGGCAAGAAGTTACTTCTTCCAGTTGACTCTGTAATGGTAGATGCTTTCCCTAACCCAATCGATGCTGAAATCCCAACATATGTATACGATGCAGACGCTATGGCAGCAGACAAAGAAGCTTGCGATATCGGACCTAAGACAATCGAATTATACGCAGAGGCAGTAAAGACAGCTAAGACAGTTGTTTGGAATGGACCTATGGGTGTATTCGAAAACCCAATCCTTGCAGCAGGTACAAAGGCAGTTGCAGCAGCACTTGCTGAGACAGATGCTACAACAATCATTGGTGGCGGAGATTCCGCAGCAGCAGTTAACCAGCTTGGATATGGTGACAAGATGAGCCATATTTCTACAGGTGGCGGAGCTTCTCTTGAGTTCTTAGAAGGTAAAGAATTACCAGGTGTTGCAGCAGCAAACGATAAATAATTTCAGAATTACGGGAGTAGCGTTAGCTACAGAGTAATTCGTGACATCAGTTAGGGTCAGAATACCTTTTGACCCTAACATCATAAATATATAATAAAGGGGAATTTATTATGCGTAAGAAAATCGTAGCAGGTAACTGGAAAATGAATAAAACTCCTAGTGAGGCAGTTGAATTAGTAAATATGTTAAAACCACTTTGTGCGAATGAAGATGTTGACGTAGTATTCTGCGTACCAGCAATCGACATTATCCCAGCTATGGAAGCTGCAAAAGGTTCTAACATCGCAATTGGTGCAGAGAATATGTACTATGAAGAAAGCGGTGCTTACACTGGTGAGATTTCTCCTGCTATGTTAGTAGATGCCGGAGTAAAATACGTTGTTCTCGGACATTCTGAAAGAAGAGAATACTTCGCAGAGACAAACGAAACAGTTAACAAAAAAATGTTAAAAGCTTTCGAACATGGTATTACACCAATCATGTGCTGTGGAGAAACTTTAGAGCAGAGAGAACAGGGCGTTACAATGGACTTTATCCGTCAGCAGGTTAAAGTTGGTTTCTTAAATGTAACAGCAGATCAGGCTAAGACAGCAGTAATCGCTTACGAGCCAATCTGGGCGATCGGAACAGGAAAGACTGCTACAACAGAGCAGGCTCAGGAAGTTTGTGCAGAGATTCGTAAATGTATCGCAGAAATCTATGATGATGCAACTGCTGCAGCAATCCGTATTCAGTATGGCGGAAGTGTAAACGCTAAGACAGCTCCAGACTTATTTGCACAGGCAGATATTGATGGAGGTCTTGTTGGTGGAGCTTCCTTAAAAGCTGATTTTGGTCAGATTGTAAACTATAACAAATAATAAGCTTTGCATTTTAAAGCAGAGTAATAAGAATGTTAACAGTAACCCGCGGACTTTTCTCCGCGGGTCAACTAAACTTTAAACGGGAGATTATAAAATGAGTAAAAAACCTACAGTATTATTAATTATGGACGGCTTTGGTTTAAATGACAGACATGAAGCCAATGCTGTATATGAGGCAAACACTCCAAATATCGATAAGTTAATGGAAGACTGTCCATTTGTAAAAGGAAATGCCAGCGGCCTTGCTGTTGGTCTTCCGGACGGACAGATGGGTAACTCAGAAGTTGGACATCTTAACATGGGTGCAGGACGTATCGTATATCAGGAGCTTACAAGAATTACAAAAGCAATTCAGGATGGCGATTTCTTTGATAATAAAGCGTTTTTAGAAGCAGTAGAAAACTGTAAAAAGAATAATTCCACACTTCATTTATATGGTTTATTATCTGATGGTGGAGTACACAGCCACAATACACATCTTTATGCTTTATTAGAGCTTGCAAAGAGACAGGGACTTACAGACGTATGTGTACATTGTTTCCTTGATGGTCGTGACACAGCCCCAACATCTGGTAAAGAATTCATCGAAGAATTAGAAGCTAAGATCAAAGAAATCGGTGTAGGCCAGATCGCATCTATCGAAGGTCGTTACTATGCAATGGACAGAGATAACCGCTGGGATCGTGTAGAAAAAGCTTACGCTGCTTTAGTTTACGGTGAAGGTAATGAAGCAGCAGATGCAGTAGAGGCAATTCAGGCTTCTTATGATAATGATAAGACAGATGAGTTCGTTATCCCTACAGTAATCAAGAAAGATGGACAGCCAGTAGGCACAGTAAAAGCAAATGATTCCGTTATCTTCTTCAACTTCCGTCCAGACCGTGCAAGAGAAATCACTCGTGCCATGTGTGACCCTGAATTTACAGGATTTGAAAGAAGAAATGGAGTATTCCCATTAACGTATGTCTGCTTTACAGAATATGATGAGACAATCCCTGGAAAGATTATCGCATTCCACAAAGAAGAAATTACAAACACCTTCGGAGAATTCCTTGCAGCAAACGGTTTGACACAGCTTCGTCTTGCAGAGACAGAAAAATACGCGCATGTAACATTCTTCTTCAATGGAGGTGTAGAAGTTCCAAATAAGAATGAGGATAGAATCCTTGTTAAGTCTCCAGCAGTAGCAACTTATGATTTACAGCCGGAGATGAGCGCACCAGAAGTTGGAGAAAAACTTGTAGAAGCAATCAAATCTGATAAATACGATGTGATTATCATCAACTTTGCAAACCCTGATATGGTAGGACATACTGGCGTACAGGAAGCAGCAATTAAGGCAGTTGAGACGGTAGATACCTGCGTTGGAAATGCAGTAGCAGCATTAAAAGAAGTAGATGGACAGATGTTTATCTGTGCAGATCATGGAAACTGCGAACAGTTAATTGACTATGAAACAGGAGAACCATACACAGCACATACAACAAACCCAGTTCCGTTTATCCTTGTAAACTATGATCCGGCTTATACATTAAGAGAAGGCGGATGCTTAGCAGATATTGCTCCAACCTTAATCGAGATGATGGGAATGGAACAGCCAAAAGAAATGACAGGAAAGTCACTGCTTATTAAAAAATAAGTGGATAATGCTTATAAAGGACAAAGATGATCTGCGTCTAACTAAAAAATAAACAAAAATAGACCTTGTAGATTTGTGACAATCAGATCTTCAGGGTCTGTTTTGTTATAGGTAAAAGTGCAAACTTTATCTTTTACAAGCTTTGTGTTATCCTTTTAAGGAAATCAATTCGCTTAAACATAGTGGGTTAAGGTTGAATAAAAAAGAAAGGAAACACATATTATGAAAGGAACTACGAAAATAGGAACTCTTTGTTTGAATGGATTGGCGATCTTTTTAACAATTATTTTTGTGATAAGTATAGTTACTATGTCAGGGAATACTGTATCTGTACAGGCAGAAACGATAAAAAGCCAGAGGAAAAATATGTCAGATAAAAAAGCTGCAGTAAAAAAGAACAGATGGACCAGACTTATTCAAAAATACGAGAAGAGTGAGAAGGTAAACCAGCTTATTTTTGTGAAATACAAAGGAAACAGTAAGGCAGATATTATTTTGTATAAAAAAGCAAACGGAAAGTTTAAAAAAGTATTTGCCTGTGCCGGTTATGTTGGAAAGAACGGAATAAATAAAAAGCGTGAAGGTGATAAGAAAACACCGACTGGTACCTATGGTTTCACAAAAGCGTTTGGAATCAAAAGTAATCCGGGAAGTAAGATAAAATACATAAAGTTAAATTCTTATCTGTACTGGAGTGCGGGCAGAAAGTATTATAATCAGATGATAGATATTCGAAAAGTAAAGGCAAGCCACGCGGGGGAACATCTCATCCGTTACAGACCGCATTATAATTATGCATTGGCGATTGATTATAATAAAAAATGCATCTATAAAAAAGGGGCAGCTATTTTCTTACATTGTACAGGAAGCAATCCGTATACGGGAGGTTGTGTTGCAGTGAAAGAAAAGTATATGAAAAAGATTATGAAAACAGTAGATAAAAATGCAAAAATCTGCATTTATCCCAAATAGATAGGTAAAATGAAATAAATATTGCAAAATAAGAGTAAGTAGCTTAATATACGATATGTGACAGTAGAAGAAAAAATAGCTGCTGTCATTCACCACCTGAAAGAGGTGGGAGTCTTCTCGATTGAGATAAATTAGAGGAATGATACAGAAAGAAGGATCAAAATGAAGATAGGAAGAAATGATAAATGCTGGTGTGGCAGTGGAAGAAAGTATAAGGCATGTCATATGTCCTTTGATAATCGTATCAAAGATTACTGGAACAGAGGATATGAAGTGCCAGATCATTCTATGATCAAAACACCGGAACAGATAGAAGGAATACGCGAAGCAGGTAAGAAGAATACGATGGTGCTTGACTTTATTACTCCTTATGTAAAGGAGGGAGTAAGTACGGGAGAGTTAAACCGTCTTATTGAAGAATACACAAGAGAAATCGGTGGAATTCCGGCATGTCTTGGTTATCAGGGATATCCGAAAAGTGTCTGCATTTCTATTGATGATGTGGTGTGCCATGGTATCCCAAGTGATGACCAGATTTTAAAAAGTGGACAGATTCTGAATGTAGACTGTACGACAATTTATAATGGATATTTCGGTGATGCATCAAGAATGTTCTGCATCGGTGAGGTTTCTGAAGAAAAGAAAAAGCTTGTTCGTGTAACAAAAGAATGTGTCGATCTTGCGCTTGAGGCAACAAAGCCTTGGGGAACGATGGGAGATATGGGGTATGTTTGTAATAAACATGCTGTAGAGAATGGATACAGTGTTGTAAGAGAAATCGGAGGACATGGATGTGGTGTACAGTTCCATGAAGAACCATGGGTCAATCATATCGGTGAACCAGATGAAGGCATTCTTTTTGTGCCGGGAATGACATTTACGATTGAACCAATGGTAAATATGGGAAAACCAGACGTATGGGAAGATGAAGATGACGGCTGGACAATCCGCACAGAAGATGGTAAGCCTTCCGCACAGTGGGAATACACAATTTTGGTGACGGAAGATGGAACGGAAATTCTCTCTCATTAATGTAATGTGTTAAACTGTTTGACTGGTGAGGGTGATTTTCCGTCAAAAAAGTAACTATTTCAAACTCCGCTCATAAAGCAGGTTGTTCCTATCTGTTTTTGCGAGCGGAGTTGTTTTATTTTATAAATAACATTTAAAATATTAAGGTATTATAGAGCGGATTTGTATGTTTTCTATAGGAAGCGTGTCGTATTACATGAGTTTGGATCGTGGAGAAGCAGGGAGCTTTCTATGAGATAAAAAGTGAAAAATGAAGTCAAAAACAAAAAAAATGCAAAAATTTTTTTTAATCCTTCAAAAAAACTTGATTTTATTGCTTTAGTGTAGTAAGATAAAGTCCATAAAAATATCTAAGGTATTGACAAAGTGGTAGTGGAATCAGAATACTTGACATTGAGTTGATACATTAAAGTTATATTTTTCATTATATATTATAAAGGAGGAAAAAATAATGAAAAAGTTTATAAGTGTAATGTTAGTCGCTGCAATGGCAGTAACAGCATTAACAGGATGTGGTAGTAATTCAAGTTCTTCATCTAAGAAAGATGCAGACAAATATTATATTGGTGGTATTGGACCGACTACCGGAGCAACAGCGATTTACGGAACAGCCGTAAAGAACGGAGCACAGATTGCAGTAGATGAGATTAATGCGGCAGGTGGTATTAACGGTAAGCAGATTGAATACCGTTTTGAAGATGATCAGAATGATGCGGAGAAGTCAGTGAATGCCTATAATACATTAAAAGACTGGGGCATGCAGATGTTAGTAGGAACAACAACAACTGCTCCATGTATCGCAGTAGCAGGTAAGACAGCTTCTGATAATATGTTCCAGATTACTCCATCTGCATCTGCACCAGATGTACTCTCCAGTGGAAACGGTAATATATTCCAGGTATGTTTTACAGACCCTAACCAGGGTATTGCATCTGCTCAGTATATTGCAGAGAACAAGCTTGCTAAGAAGATTGGTATTATCTATGATAGTTCTGATGTATATTCTTCAGGTATCGAAGAGAAGTTTGAAGCAGAAGCTAAGGATAAAGGACTGCAGATTGTTTCTAAAGCAGCATTTACAGCAGATTCTAAGACAGACTTTGGTACACAGCTTCAGAAAGCAAAAGACGCAGGTGCTGATTTACTCTTCTTACCTATTTACTATCAGGAAGCTTCTATTATCTTAAAACAGGCAGATACTATGGGATATAAACCGAAATTCTTCGGTGTAGACGGAATGGATGGTATCCTTACTGTAGAGAACTTTGATACGAAGTTAGCTGAAGGGGTTATACTTTTAACACCATTCGCAGCAGATGCAAAAGATAAAGCAGTTCAGAACTTTGTAAAGACTTACAAAGAAAAATATAAAGATACTCCGAACCAGTTCGCAGCAGATTCTTACGATGCTGTTTACGCATTAAAGGCAGCAATCGAAGAATCTAAAGCAACTCCTGATATGAGTGCTTCTGATATGTGTGACGCATTAAAAGGTGCGATGACTAAGATTAAGATGCAAGGTCTTACCGGCGGAAAAGATGGTCTTACATGGAATGAAAGCGGAGAAGTAACAAAGTCTCCTAAGGCTGTTATTATTAAGAACGGTGCTTACAAGGCAATGTAATTCTTAAGTGATTTGGATTAAATAATATAGCCCAGGGAAGGGGTTACCTGCGGGTAGCTCCTTTTTTGGTTTAGAGAAGTTTTTCGTTTTTTAGAAAAGCCGTAAGGACGGCACGGAGGAAAACATATGAGTTTTATATCATATTTGATAAATGGTATCAGCCTGGGAAGTATTTACGCAATTATTGCCCTTGGCTATACTATGGTATACGGTATCGCTAAGATGCTGAACTTCGCACATGGCGATGTTATCATGATTGGATGTTATATCGTGTTTGTTTTGATGGGCAGCTTCCATCTGAATTCGACAGTGAGCATTATTGCTGCAATTATTGGATGTACCATTCTTGGTGTAGTAATTGAAAAGATTGCGTATAAACCACTGCGAAAAGCATCTCCACTTGCAGTATTGATTACTGCAATTGGTGTCAGTTACTTTTTGCAGAACTTAGCGTTGATTTTATTTGGAGCAGACACAAAGTCATTTACGTCTGTTGTACATATTCCATCAATTAAGCTGGCTGGAGGAAATCTTACAATTTCCGGTGTAACAATCGCAACAGTGATCAGTTGTATTGTTATTATGGCAGCATTGATGATTTTTATTAAAAAGTCGAAGTCAGGTCAGGCAATGCTTGCAGTATCTGAAGATAAAGATGCAGCACAGCTTATGGGTGTAAATGTAAATAAGACAATTTCGCTTACATTTGCGATCGGTTCCGGGCTTGCCGCGATTGCTGGTGTATTGTTATGTTCCGCATATCCGACTCTTTCTCCGTATACCGGAGCGATGCCTGGTATCAAAGCATTTACTGCGGCGGTATTTGGTGGTATCGGTTCGATTCCGGGAGCGTTGATTGGTGGTATTTTACTGGGAGTAATTGAGATTCTGGGAAGAGCATATATTTCTTCACAGTTATCTGATGCAATCGTATTTGCTGTATTGATCATCGTACTTTTAGTAAAGCCTACGGGACTTCTTGGCAAACAGGTACAGGAGAAAGTGTAGGTGGCATAAGAAATGAAAAAAGCAAATTTAAAAAGTATGAACAAACAGACAAAAAGTATGTTGATTACCTATGCTATGGTAATCGCAGTATTTATTATTGTAGAGGTTATGGTATCTACCGGAATGATGTCGAGTCTGATGCAGGGACTTCTTGTTCCGCTTTGCATTTATTCTATCGTAGCGATCGGATTAAATCTTTGTGTAGGATATCTTGGTGAGCTGAGTCTTGGTCATGCAGGATTTATGTGTGTTGGAGCATTTTCAAGTGCTGTATTTTCAAAATGTATGATGGCGACAGGAATGAATGAAACACTTCGTTTTATTCTGGCGATTCTTATCGGTACAGTTGTTGCAGCAATTTTTGGATGGCTTATTGGTATTCCGGTTCTTCGTCTTAGAGGCGATTACCTTGCAATCGTAACGCTGGCATTTGGTGAGATTATCAAGAATGTAATTAACGTTATGTATCTTGGAAAAGACAGTAAAGGATTTCATTTCTCCATAAAGGACAGTGCCTCTTTAAATATGGAGGCAGATGGACAAAAGATTATTGATGGAGCAAAAGGTATTGTCGGAACGCCGAATCAGTCTACCTTTGTTGTTGGTATTATTATTATTTTAATTAGTTTATTTGTTTGTTTTAACCTTGTAAACTCAAGAACAGGACGCGCGATCATGGCGATTCGTGATAATCGTATCGCAGCGGAATCTGTAGGTATCAATATTACAAAGTATAAATTAATGGCATTTACAATTTCAGCAGCGATTGCCGGTGCGGGTGGTGTACTTTATGCACATAATCTGTCTACGTTAACAGCACTTCCTGCAAACTTCGGTTACAATATGTCCATCATGATTCTTGTATTCGTTGTTTTAGGTGGCATGGGAAGTTTTCGTGGATCTATTATCGCGGCAGTTCTTCTTACAATGCTTCCGGAAATTCTTCGTGGACTTGCCGATTACCGTATGTTGATTTATGCGATTGTATTAATTATCATGATGCTCTTTAACTGGGCACCAAAAGCAATCGAGTGGAGAGAAAAGTATTCCATTAAGAGAATGTTTGGCAAAAAAGCAAAAGCAGAGGAGGTACAGTAATTATGGCATTACTTGAAGTAAAGAATCTGGGTATCTCTTTTGGTGGTCTTCGTGCGGTAGACCGATTTGAGGTTGAGATAAAGAAAGGACAGCTTTACGGTCTGATTGGACCAAATGGTGCAGGAAAGACAACTGTCTTTAATATGCTGACCGGTGTATATAAACCGACAGACGGTATTATCAAGTTAGATGGTGAAGATCTTGTTGGAAAGAAGACAATTGAGATTAATAAGGCAGGTATTGCAAGAACTTTCCAGAATATTCGTCTGTTTTCCCAGCAGTCTGTTCTTGACAATGTAAAGATTGGACTGCATAATCAGTATAAGTATTCCGCTTTGACAGGCATTTTACGTTTACCAAAGTACCATAAGATGGAAAAAGAGATGAATGAAAAGGCAATGGAACTTCTGAAAGTATTTGAGCTTGATGGTAAGGCAGACTTTCTTGCATCGAATCTTCCATATGGAGAGCAGCGTAAGTTAGAAATTGCCAGAGCGCTTGCAACAAATCCAAAGCTTCTTTTATTAGATGAGCCGGCTGCCGGAATGAACCCGAATGAAACAATAGAACTTATGGATACGATTCGTTTCGTTCGTGATAATTTTGATATGACAGTATTATTGATCGAACATGATATGAAGCTTGTATCAGGAATATGTGAAGAACTTACCGTATTAAACTTTGGCCAGGTACTGGCACAGGGCAAGACGAAAGATGTTTTAAATGATCCGGAAGTTATTAAGGCTTATCTTGGAGAATAGGAGGAAAGAACTTTATGGCAATGCTTGAAGTAAAGGATCTTGAAGTATATTATGGGATGATTCAGGCCATCAAGGGGATTTCCTTTGAGGTAAATCAGGGAGAAGTTATCGCTCTTATCGGTGCGAATGGTGCTGGTAAGACAACAACTCTTCAGACAATCACCGGTATGCTTCAGGCAAAGAAGGGACATATTCTGTTTGAAGGACAGGATATTACAAAGGTACCGGGACATAAGATCGTAACAATGGGAATGGCACATGTACCGGAAGGAAGACGTGTATTTGCGAATCTTTCTGTGTATGAGAACTTGAAGCTTGGTGCATATACAAGAAAAGATAAGAATGAGATCGCACAGTCTTTAGAGATGGTATATGAAAGTTTTCCGCGATTAAAAGAGAGAAGAAATCAGTCTGCAGGTACATTAAGTGGTGGAGAACAGCAGATGTTGGCGATGGGACGTGCGTTAATGTCTAAACCAAGGATTATTCTGATGGATGAGCCTTCTATGGGGCTGTCACCGATTTTTGTAGATGAGATTTTTAAGATTATTCAGCAGGTTTCTGCCGCTGGAACGACAGTACTTCTTGTAGAACAGAATGCGAAGAAGGCACTGGCAATTGCTGACAGAGCGTATGTTTTGGAGACAGGTAAGATTGCTCTTAGCGGTGATGCGAAAGAACTTATGAATAATGAGTCTATTAAAAAGGCATATTTGGGAGAGTAGGTGTTACAATGGAACATACAGTAATTACGATTGCAAGAAGTTATGGAAGTGGTGGAAGAACTTTAGGCAAACTTTTGGCCAAGGAACTTGGTATCCACTGCTATGACAGAGAATTGCTTCGTATGGCTTCTGAACAGAGTGGTATCAATGAAGCTTTGTTTGGAGAAGTAGATGAGAAGGTGAAGAGTCTGCCTTTATTTGGCATCAGTAAAAAGATTTACAAGGGGGAGATATTCCCTCCGGAAAGTGATGATTTCGTATCAGATGACAACCTTTTTAATTATCAGGCGAAGATTATCAAAGAAGTTGCGGCAGAAGAATCCTGTGTAATTATCGGAAGATGTGCGGATTTTATTTTAAAGGATAATCCGGATGTAGTTCGTTTATTCTTTTATGCACCAAAGGAAGACTGTATTGCCCGCGTAAAGACACAGAATGGCGGTACAGAAAAAGAAATTATCCGCAAAATTGAAAAAACGGATAAATATCGCTCAGATTATTACAGATATCATACCGGGAAAGACTGGAATGATTCAAGAAACTATGACTTTTGCCTAAATACTGCAAGTATGAGCTATGAGAAGCTTGTAGCGGTGGTAAAAGCATATATTGAACAATATAAGTAAGTACATATAAAAATTATGTATAAAAAATGAAATTTCTCCCATACTGAAGAAAATATACTTTTGGAATCTTTCGTAAAATCAGACACAGAAAGATTAAGAGAGTATATGAGAAAGAAATTATTTTCACAATTCAGTAAGGGGGAATTTTTTTATGAAAAAAGGTTTAAATAAAAAAGATTTTAGTATTGAAGAAGTACATGGTTTAGAAGTGCTTGATTCTAGAGGAAATCCAACGGTAGAAGTAACGGTAAGATTAGGAAGTGGTGCAAGCGGGAAAGCAATTGTGCCTTCTGGAGCTTCTACAGGTCGTTTTGAGGCGGTGGAGCTTCGAGATGAGGAAAAACGATTTGGAGGAAAAGGAGTAGAGAGGGCAGTTACAAATGTAAACACAAGAATCAGTGATCGTTTATGCGGCTGCAATGCTTTAGAACAAAGAGAAATCGACCATATTTTAAAAGAAGCGGACGGTACAGAAAATAAAAGCAAATACGGTGCAAATGCTATTTTGGGAGTTTCTCTTGCGGTGGCCAGAGCAGCGGCTGAAGGCTTGGGGATTCCCCTTTACCGTTATGTTGGCGGTGTGAATGGTAAAGTACTGCCGGTTCCTATGATGAATGTCATTAATGGGGGGTGTCATGCGAAAAATTCAATTGACTTTCAAGAATTTATGATCATGCCAGTTGGTGCAGAGTCTTTATCGGAAGGAATCCAGATGTGTGCAGAGATTTATCAACAGTTAAAGAAAACGTTAGCTGAAAAAGAGTATGCAACCGGTGTGGGCGATGAAGGTGGTTTTGCTCCGAATTTAAATTCTGCGGAAGAAGCGCTGGCATTATTGCAGGAAGCAACGCAGCTTGCCGGGTATGAGCCTGGAGTGGATATCTTTTTTGCAATGGATGCGGCAGCCTCCGAATTGTATGATGAAAATACCAGACGCTATTATTTTCCAGGGGAAAGTCAGATGAAAGAAAAGGAAATTTACAGAAATGCAGAAGAAATGGTGCAATATTATGAAGAACTTGTAGAAAAATTCCCTTTGATTTCTATTGAGGATGGATTGAGCGAGGAAGATTATGCAGGGTGGAAAGTCCTTACCTATCGCCTTGGAGAAAAGGTACAGCTTGTTGGAGATGATCTTTTTGTAACAAATGTAAAACGATTGTCAGAAGGAATTGAGAAGGGAATCGCAAATGCGATTTTAATAAAACCGAATCAGATCGGTACATTATCTGAAACGCTTGATGCGATCTTACTGGCACAAAAAGCTGGTTATCGCACGATTATATCTCATCGGAGCGGGGATACAGAAGATACAACGATTGCGGATCTGGCAGTGGCGGTAAATGCAGGGCAGATTAAAACAGGCGCTCCATGCAGGGCAGAACGAACTGCAAAATATAATCAGCTTATGCGGATTGAAGAAGAACTTGGAAATTCCGGAAATTATGGAAAGTGATTTATCTCAGTCGAGAAGACTCCCACCTCTTTCAGGTGGTGAGTGGCTGCTCGACTTGAAGAAATGCTACAGATAGAATTTTAGGAGAGTCATCTTAGAAATCATGAAAAATTGAGAGATTATATTACAAAATTAAAAAATTGAAGGATTAATAAGAAAAAATCTTATTTTCTCTCTATTTCGACTTTACTTATGAAAAGATGTAGTCTAATATAGAAGTGTATTTTTTCAGAAGCAAATATAGAGGAGGAAAGACAATGAAAAAATTACTGGCATTTATTCTTGCCGCTGTTATGACAGCATCACTCTGTGCCTGCGGTTCTTCAAACAGTGGATCAGAAGGTTCTACATCCGCAAAGGGAAGTTCAGCAGCAGGAAAACCTGTAGCAGCATCCGATGTGAAAGTGGGATGTATTATGATCGGTGATGAGAATGAAGGATACACCGAAGCACATTTAAAAGCAGTAGAAGAGATGAAGAAGAATCTTGGTCTTACAGATGATCAGGTAGTGATCAAGACCAATATCAAAGAAGATGAAGGTTGTTATGATGCTGCGGTAGACCTGGCAGAACAGGGATGCAACATTATTATTGCAAACAGTTTTGGTCATGAAAGTTATATTCTTCAGGCGGCTGCAGATTATCCGGATGTACAGTTCTGTCATGCAACAGGATATCAGGCAAAGAGCAGTGGGCTTGCTAATATGCACAACTTCTTCACGAACGTATATGAATCTCGTTATTTATCCGGTGTTGTTGCGGGTATGAAGTTAAATGAGATGATTCAAAAAGGTGAAGTTACAAAAGATAAATGTAAGATCGGTTATGTAGGGGCTTTCCCATATGCCGAAGTTATCAGTGGATTTACCTCTTTCTATCTTGGTGTGAAGTCTGTTTGTGATTCTGCTACGATGGAAGTAAAATATACAAACAGCTGGGCATCCTTTGATCTTGAAAAAGAATGTGCGGAGCAGTTGATCGCGGATGGTTGTGTATTAATCAGCCAACATGCCGATACAACAGGAGCTCCTACAGCATGTGAAGCAAAGAAGGTTCCTTGTGTAGGTTATAATATCGATATGATTCCAACAGCTCCGGATGCAGCTCTTACTTCTGCAACAATCAACTGGGGTCCGTATTACACATATGCTGTACAGTCTGTAATTGGGGGAACAGCTATTGATACAGATTGGTCAAAAGGTGTAAAAGATGGAGCGGATGCAATTACAGAACTGAATGATAAGACCGTTGCTAAAGGAACAAAAGAAAAAGTAGAAGAAGCACAGAAGGGAATTGAAGACGGAACAATTCATGTATTTGATACTTCTAAGTTTACCGTCGGTGGTAAGACCCTTGAAGAACTTGTAGAGTCCGGTGATGAGGATGCTACAAAGCTTCAGAGTTATATCAAAGATGGATATTTCCATGAATCCGACGTGGCAGGTGGAATGACTTCTGCACCGGCATTCACATTTATTATTGATGGAATTGACTCCATTACAAAGTAATTAAACAGTCAGTTTACTAAGGCAGAGCCGCCATATCAGTGGCTCTGCCTGATTATGTAAAAAACAATATTTTATCTCAGTCGAGAAGACTCCCACCTCTTTTGGATGGTGAGTGACAGCTGCTCGACTTGAATAGTCGGATAATGGAGGAAAAAAAGTTGGAACAGACATATGCCATAGAATTAAAAAATATAACAAAACGATTTGGCAAGATTGTCGCAAATGATGGAATTAATCTTCAGGTGAAAAGGGGAGAGATTCTTTCGTTGCTTGGCGAAAACGGAAGTGGGAAGACCACCTTGATGAACATGATTTCCGGAATTTATTTTCCAGATGAAGGACATATATTTGTAGATGGAAAAGAAGTATCGATTCGTTCTCCAAAGGATTCTTTTGATCTTGGAATCGGAATGATCCATCAGCATTTTAAATTGATCGATGTTATGACCGCAGCGGAAAATATTATTTTGGGATTAAAGGGAAGCGCGGTTCTTGACATGAAGAAAGTGCATAAAGATATTCAGGAGCTTGTTGATAAGTATGGTTTTGATCTTGATCCAGCACAGAAGGTATATACCATGTCCGTTTCTCAGAAACAGACAGTAGAGATTGTTAAGATGTTATATCGAGGTGCCAATATTTTAATTCTTGATGAGCCGACAGCAGTACTTACGCCACAAGAAGTAGATAAATTGTTTGATGTGCTTCGCAATATGAGAGATGATGGCAGGGCAATTATCATTATTACACATAAACTAAATGAAGTTTTAGAATTGTCTGATCGTGTTTCGATTTTACGGAAAGGAAAGTATATTGGGACATTACAAACTTCAGAGGCGACTGTAGAATCTCTCACAGAGATGATGGTTGGAGAAAAGATTTCCCTTGATATTAACCGTCCGATGCCGCATGATCTTAAAAAGCGTCTTACAATCGATACTATTACCTGTACGAATGAGGACGGACTGCATACATTAGAGAATGTTTCATTTGAAGCGTTTGGTGGAGAAGTACTTGGCGTGGCAGGAATTTCCGGAAGTGGACAAAAAGAATTATTAGAGGCGATTGCCGGACTTACGAAGCTTTCTTCCGGAAGTGTTGTTTTCCACTCGCCGGAAGGAGAGGATATTGATCTGGCTAAATATAATGCAGCACAGATTAATGAACTGGGAGTCCGTCATTCTTTTGTTCCGGAAGACCGTCTTGGTATGGGACTTGTCGGATCTATGGGTATGACAGGAAATATGCTTCTTCGTTCTTTTAGAAAAGGAAAAGGGTTCTTTACGAGTTTAAAAGCACCAAAAGAGCTGGCAGAAAAGATTAAAGAAGATCTAGATGTTGTAACCCCGGATATTGATTATCCTGTAAGAAGACTTTCCGGGGGAAATGTACAAAAGATTCTTGTAGGAAGAGAAATTGCTTCTTCACCGGCAGTTCTTCTTGTTGCTTATCCGGTGCGTGGTCTTGATATCAACTCTTCTTATATGATCTATAATCTGTTAAACAAACAAAAAGAACGGGGCGTTGCCGTTGTATGTGTAGCAGAGGATCTAGACATGCTTCTTGAATTCTGCGACAGAATCCTGGTACTTTGTGATGGTAAGGTAACAGGAATTGTGGATGCCAGAAAGACAACAAAAGAAGAAGTTGGAATGTTGATGACATCCCATAAGGAGGAAAAATAATGGATAATACAGTGAAAGAACCACTGATACATCTTTCGAAAAGAGAGGATATGCCATCTGGAAAGAGATGGCTGGTAAGAATTGCTGCAATTTTCCTTTCACTTGTTGTATGCGCAGGTTTTATTTTTATGATTATTAAGATGAATCCTGTAGAAGTCTACGAAGGAATTGTAGAAGGCGCCGTAGGAACAAGCCGCCGTTTCTGGGTAACAGCAAGAGATGCACTGACTTTGTTATGTGTGGCAGTTGCGGTAACACCTGCTTTTAAAATGAAGTTTTGGAATATCGGTGCAGAAGGACAGATTCTTATGGGATGTGTTGCTTCTGCGGCAATGATGATCTATGCAGGGAATGCTCTTCCAACAGGAGTGTTACTTGTACTGATATTTCTTTGCAGTTTTGCTGCCGGAGCTATCTGGGGAGTTATTCCGGCATTTTTTAAGGCAAAGTGGAATACAAATGAAACGTTATTTACCCTGATGTTAAATTACGTTGCTATGCAGGTTGTAACATTTTGTATTGTATATTGGGAGAATCCGGTTGGATCAAATTCGGTTGGAATTATTAATGCTCCGACAAAAGCAGGATGGCTTCCTCCTCTTTTTGGACTTGACTATGGATGGAATCTTGTAATTGTGTTATTATTAACGGTGTTCATGTTTATTTATATGAAGCGTACAAAACATGGCTATGAGATTTCTGTTGTAGGAGAGAGTGAGAATACTGCACGATACGCAGGGATTAACGTAGGTAAAGTGATTATCCGTACCGTTGGAATTTCCGGAGGAATTGCAGGTCTTGCAGGATTTATTCTTGTAAGTGGTTCTTCTCATACGATTTCTACAAGTACGGCGGGAGGTCGCGGATTTACCGCGATCATTGTAGCATGGCTTGCGAAGTTTAATGTATGGGCAATGGCAGTGATTTCTTTTCTTCTTGTATTTATGCAGCAGGGAGCGATTCAGATTGCGACACAGTATAATCTGAATGAAAATGCTTCCGATGTTATTACGGGAATTATTTTGTTTTTTGTTATCGGATGTGAATTTTTCATTAATTATAAATTGGAATTTCGCGGAAAGCACAGTGCATAAGGAGGAAGAGATTGATGACAGTATTAATTACATTTGTACAAAAGGCCATTATGCAGGGTGTCTGTATGCTCTTTGGCGCAGATGGAGAAATTCTGACAGAAAAATCAGGTAATTTAAATCTTGGAGTTCCAGGAATGATGTATATGGGTGGGATTGCCGGTCTTATCGCAGCTTTTTATTATGAAAAGGCTGCCGCACATCCAAATGGTCTGGTTGGAATGATTCTGTCCCTGTTAGCTGCATTTTTAATGGCTGCATTCGGTGGTTTGATTTTTAGTGTATTGACAATTACATTAAGAGCGAATCAAAATGTGGCAGGTCTTGCCTTGACAACATTTGGTGTTGGTTTTGGTAACTTTTTTGGAGGATCCCTTTCGACACTTGCCGGTGGTGTAGGACAGATTTCTGTAGCGGTTACCGGAGATGCTTATCGTGCAAAGCTTCCGTTTTTATCAAAGATCCCCGTAATCGGAGAGATATTTTTTAATTATGGGTTCTTGACATATTTTGCAATTATTATTACACTACTTATGGCGTTTTTTTTAAAACGTACCCGCTGGGGACTGAATTTGAATGCAGTAGGAGAAAGTCCAGCGACAGCGGATGCGGCAGGAATCAATGTTACGCTTTATAAATATCTTGCAACGGTAATCGGTGGAGGAATTGCCGGTCTTGGAGGACTTTATTTTGTAATGGAATACTCAGGAGGAACCTGGACGAATAATGGTTTTGGTGACAGAGGATGGCTTGCGATCGCGCTTGTTATTTTTGCCCTCTGGAAGCCCGTCAATGCAATCTGGGGGTCCTTTCTATTTGGCGGATTGTATATTTTATATCTATATATACCGGGACTTGGAAGAAGTATGCAGGAAATCTTTAAGATGCTTCCATATCTGGTAACAATCATTGTTCTTATCATTACGAGCCTTCGTAAGAAGAGAGAGCAGCAGCCGCCGAATAGTCTGGGACTGGCATATTTTAGAGAGGACCGTTAAGCAAAGAAACGGAGGAATCGAAAACATGAGAAAACATATAGCAGTAGTTATGGCTGTGATCATGGCTCTTTCCATCTGCGGATGTGGAAGCAGCAAGTCACTTTTTCCTGAGAATACAGGAGAGCAGCAGGAAACAAAGACTGCAGACAGTGGAAGTATGAAAGTGGGGTATCTGCTCTCTTCAGACGGAGATGCACCAGATACCGTTGCGCGAGTACAGGGAATCCGCAAGATGCAGGAGCAGACAGGAATAAAAGATGATCAGATCATCATTAAAGAAAGTGTAAAGAAGTCTGATTGTGAGAAGAAAGCAGCGGAACTTGCAGAAAAAGGCTGCAGCATTATTTTTTCTGAAAATCCGGAGTTTGAAAGTGTATTAGAAGAAACAGCGAAGAAGTATCCGAAGGTACAGTTTTGTCAGGAAGGCGGAAAGCTTGCTAAGGACAGTGAACTTTCTAACTTTCATAACTACGATACAAGAATATATGAAGCATATCATGTAGCTGGTCTCGTTGCTGGTATCAAATTAAATCATCTTCTTGATAAAGGAGATATTTCCGCGGAAGACTGTGTGATCGGATTTGTGGCATACGAAAAGAATGCAAAGACAACAAGCTGTATTAATGCATTTTATCTTGGAGTAGAAAGAGCTTGTTCACAGTCCTCTGTTTTAGTTCGTTATGTCGGTAAAAGAGGCGTTTATGATGCAGATGGGAAGGCAGCAAGACAGCTTATTGCAGCTGGTGTGAAGATGATGGCGCAGTATACGTATACCACTGCTGTAGCAACGGTATGTGCAGAGAATGATACTCCATTGATTGGAAATGACATCAATCTTATTTCTACCGCACCAAAAGATGCACTTACTTCTGCGATATCTGACTGGAGTGTATATTATACCTATGCAGTGAATAAAGTATTAAAAGACAAAGAAATCGCAACAGACTGGACAGCTGGTTATGCAGAGAACGCCGTTGTTCTTTCTCAGTTAAATGATGAGCATATATCAGACGGTACTGTAGAAAAAGTTGCTGAACTGGAGAAGAATTTAAGAGCTGGAAATGCAAAAATATTTAATATAGAGAAGTTTACGGTCGATGGTTCTTCTCTTGATACATTAGCAAAGAGTAACAAGAAGTTTAAGAAATATAAAAAGTACATTAAAAATGGAAATTTACAGGAATCCATGACACAGTCGAAATCTGTTTTTGATATCTTTGTTGATGGAGTAACAGAAAGTACGCATGATTATCTTGCAGAACAGGAAGAGAAATCTGCCGAATCTACAACAGAAGAGAATTAAAAGCTTGTTTTGTGGAAAAAACTGTGCTATAATAGTTTAGATTTTGTGTAGATGGCAGGAGGTGTGAAATTTGGCTAGAACATTAGTAACAATCGTATTTATGTTAATATGTCTTGCGATGATTATAGTGGTAATGATGCAGGAAAGCAAGAATTCAGGGTTCGGTGCCTTAAGCGGACAGGTTGATTCTGATTCTTATGTTAGAAAGAACCGTGGTCGGACTAAGGAAGGTAAGTTAGAAAGAATTACAGCAATTCTTGGATTTTTATTCTTCGTAGTAGCCATTGGCCTTTGCCTGAAGGTTTTCCAGTAATTTTAAAGCAGACTATGATGCCGTCTCAATTCGCAAACTGAACTGAGACGGCTTTTTTTGACAAAAGTTTTGACAGGGGAAGCTATTTATGAAAGATAAATTATTATTTGAACAGCGTAAAAACAGCATACGGGATATGATTTATGACCCGGATTATATTCCTTTAAAATTAAAAGAAATGGCATATCTTATGGATGTACCACATAAAGACAGGGGTGCATTAAAAGAAGTAATGGATGCTCTTGTGAGAGATGGAAGTGTAGAACTTACAGCGAAGGGAAAGTATATTAAGCCGGAGAATCACAATGTTACGGGCGTGTTCACAGCGAATGCACGCGGTTTTGGTTTTGTGACGGTCGAGGGAGAAGAAGATATCTTTATTCCTGCGACACAGGTAAACGGTGCGCTTCATAAAGATATTGTTAAAGTAAAAGTGACAAAGAGGTCAGGAAGAGAAGGAAAGCGCCGTGAGGGAATGGTCTTAAAAATATTAGAACGTGGCTGTAAGACACTTGTCGGTACCTTCCAGAAGAATACCAGCTTCGGGTTTGTTCTCCCGGATGACCGTCATTACGATAAAGATATTTTTATTTCTAAGAAGCATATGAGTGGCGCAAAGGACGGAGATAAAGTAGTAGTTCGTCTGACGGATTTTGGAGGAGAAAGAAAGAAACCAGAAGGAGCGGTTATTGAAATTCTTGGACCAATGGATGATCCAGCTACCGATGTGACAAGTATTATACGTGCTTATGGAATTGAACAGGAATTTCCAAAGTCTGTTATGAAAGAAGCACAGTCTGTACCTCAGGAGATTTCAGAACAGCCAGGCGGAAAGCGTGTGGATTTCCGAAATCTTCTTACAGTAACAATTGATGGAGAAGATGCGAGAGACTTAGATGATGCAATCACACTTTCTAAAAAGGATGAGAAGTATTATCTCGGTGTGCATATCGCAGATGTAGCTCACTACGTTAAAGAAGACTCACCGCTTGATAAAGAAGCGTTAGAACGAGCAACTAGCGTTTATCTTGCAGATCGTGTTATTCCGATGCTTCCAAGAGAACTTTCCAACGGAATTTGTTCTTTGAACGCAGGAACAGATCGTCTTGCAATGAGTTGTATGATGACATTTGACGTAAATGGTAATGTACTTGATCATACGATTACGGAATCAGTGATCTGTGTTGATGAACGAATGAGTTATACAGGTGTAAAGGCGATTCTTGAAGGTCAGGAACATCCAGAAGGAGAAAGAGAAGATATTCGTGCATTATGTTTTTTAATGAAAGAAGCAGCAGCAATCTTAAAGGAAAAGCGTAGAAAACGAGGTGCGATCGACTTCGATTTTCCGGAATCTAAGATCATCGTAGACGATAAGGGATATCCGATAGATATTCATCCATATGAGAGAAATGTTGCAACGGATATCATTGAAGACTTTATGCTTCTTGCCAATGAAACGGTTGCCGAGGATTACTTCTGGCAGGAAATTCCATTCCTTTATCGTACACATGAGACACCCGATAGCGATAAGATAAAGAAACTTGATACATTTATCCATAATTTTGGATATTATATGAAGACCGGAAGAGAGAACTTTCATCCGAAAGAAATTCAGAAACTTCTTTTTTCATTAGAAGGAGAACCGGAGGAACCATTAATTAGCCGCCTTGCACTCAGATCAATGAAACAGGCGAAGTATACAACGCTGAATGTAGGGCATTTTGGACTTTCCACACAGTACTATACGCATTTTACATCACCGATACGACGTTACCCTGACTTACAGATCCACCGAATTATCAAAGAGAATATTCACGGAAAGTTGAATCAGAAGCGATTAGAACATTATGAGGCCATATTACCATCGGTGGCACAGCAGAGTTCTACTATGGAACGTCGTGCACAGGATGCGGAAAGAGAAGTGGACAAACTGAAAAAAGTAGAATATATGCAGCAGTATTTAGGAGAAGCCTTTACAGGTGTCATTTCTGGAGTAACCTCCTGGGGATTTTTTGTAGAACTTGATAATACGATCGAAGGAATGGTTTCGATTAACAGCCTGTTAGATGATTTCTATGTATTTGATGAAGAAAGTTATAAGCTTACGGGGGAACATACCGGACGAATTTTCACACTGGGTCAAAAGGTAGAAATTGTAGTTCGTTCTGCGGATAAAATGGAACGTACAATAGACTTTGTTTTAAAAGAATTCTCACAACATGCTGATTATCCTGATCCAGATGATTATTATGGTGATGGAATACCAGGAGATAGTCTTGCGGAAGAAGATTCTGAATTTGACGAGACCGGAAGCAGCCTTCCAGATAAGGACGGTATTCTTTTAAATGACTGGATTGATGATGAGGAAGCAGACCGCCTGCTCCATCTTTACAGCAAAAAGAAAATTGATGAGATTTAGCATTGTTAAATATATGTACTTATGGGGTTCAGTAAGGCAAGGAATCTAAGAGTATATTATGACAGGAAAGGGGAATTTGTATGGCAAAATCAGAAGGCATTAAATTAATTGCCAACAATAAAAAAGCATATCACGATTACTTTATCGATGAAAAATATGAGGCAGGAATTGCTCTTCATGGAACCGAAGTAAAGTCTCTGCGCATGGGCAAATGTAGTATAAAAGAATCCTTTGTAACAATAAGTAATAAAGGAGAAGTGCTCATTAATCATATGCATATCAGCCCTTACGAAAAGGGGAATATTTTTAATCGTGATCCACTTCGTGTAAGAAAGCTTCTTCTTCATAAATCAGAAATCAATAAACTGGCCGGTCAGATTAAAATGAAAGGCTACACCTTAATGCCATTAAAAGTTTACTTTAAAGGCAGCCTTGTAAAAGTTGAAATCGGTCTTGCCCGAGGTAAGAAGTTATACGATAAGAGACAGGATATTGCAAAGAAAGATGCAAAAAGAGAAGCCGAAAGAGACTTTAAAATCCGCAATTTAGGTTAGATTTTGTAGATTGATGTAGACGAAAAAAGAAAAAACACCCTATCCCATCTGCTCTGTAGTCGCTGTGTTTAAAATGCTTATCCGCATCTTAAACATGCTCCGAAGCCGCATCTGGGATAGGGTGTTTTTTCTTTTTTCTGACTATCTAAATCTACAGTTGGAAGGAATGGGAATTCTCCAGAATATTATGGCTTTCCATGGAATTAAATTCAAAAGGATTGACATTTAAATTTTTCACTGCTGCTCGACTTGAATTGAAGGAGAATCGTAGATTTCTGGACAAGCCCCTTATTTCCCTCAGACAAAAATCCTGATTTCATCTGGCGCTAAAGGACAGAAAACCAGAAACTTTATATAGAATAAAATGTGATGTCGGAGCAAATAAAAATGCCGGTCAGGCATTTTCTATGCCGCGACTATCTTCACATTTTATTCTATATAAAGTTTCTGGTTTTCGTTTCTTTAATCCATCAAATCAGGATTGATATCTGGTTCTTTACATTGGGGGCAGAATCGGCTATAATGTTATTAAGTATTACTTTGCCTTTTTGTACAAGGTAGAGAATCAGAGGTGTGAAGAATGAAAGTATTATTGTCGAATGTTTCGAGGAAAAATGGATATATGATCATAGATGTCTTTTTTTCGGTGCTGTCAGGGATGAACTATCCAGTGTTAGCGCATGATGATACTATGCTTAAATTTATTGATGTAGATGAGAAATTTAAGAAGACAGAGATTCGTTATGATTTTCGCACCCGGAAGATTATCATGGGATAAAGACTTTTGGAGGTTTACATGAAAGATTTAAAAGGTTTAAAACGTGTTTTATTAAAGTTAAGTGGAGAGGCGTTAGCCGGAGAGAAAAAGACTGGCTTTGATGAGGAAACCGTATTAAAAGTAGCAGAGCAGGTAAAGCAGATCGTTGATGATGGGGTGCAGGTTGCTATTGTTATTGGCGGCGGTAATTTCTGGAGAGGAAGAACTAGCGAGAACATGGAAAGAACCAAGGCAGATCAGATTGGTATGCTTGCAACTGTAATGAACTGTATTTATGTTTCTGATATGTTCCGTCACGCAGGAATGAAGACTAAGGTTTATACTCCTTTTACCTGTGGAGCATTTACAGAACTTTTTTCAAAAGATGATGCAGTGAATAATCTGGAAGATGGAGTGGTAACTTTCTTTGCCGGCGGAACAGGACATCCATATTTCTCCACAGATACAGCTACAGCTCTTCGTGCCATTGAGATTGAAGCGGATGCAATTCTGTTAGCAAAAGCAATTGATGGTGTATATGACAGTGATCCGAAGGTGAATCCGGATGCTGTGAAGTATGATGAGATTTCTCTTGATGAGGTACTTTCCAAAAAGCTTGGTGTTATTGATCTGACAGCAACAATCATGTGCCTTGAGAATAAGATGCCATTAGTCATTTTTGGTTTGGAAGAGGAGAACAGTATTGTAAATACAATGAGTGGCAAGTTTAACGGAACATATGTTACGGTATAGAGGTATTGTTTGATAAATAAAAACTGGAAATAGCTTGACAATCAAGATGGATTATTGTAAATTAATACCACACAATAATAGAGAGTACAAAGTATAATGTAGGAGGACATATTATGATAAAGAAGTTTGAAGAGAAGATGCAGAAGTCTATTGAGAGTCTGGAGAGAGAGTATAACTCTATTCGTGCCGGAAGAGCGAATCCTCATGTATTAGATAAGATTAAGGTAGACTATTATGGAACCCCTACTCCACTACAGCAGGTTGGTAATGTTTCTGTTCCTGAACCAAGAATTATTACGATTCAGCCATGGGAGACTTCTCTTTTAAAGGCAATTGAGAAGGAGATTATGCAGTCTGATATCGGAATTAATCCTACGAATGATGGTAAGGTTATCCGTCTTGTGTTCCCTGAATTGACAGAGGAACGAAGAAAGGAACTTGTAAAGGACGTTAAGAAAAAGGGTGAGGCAGCGAAGGTTGCTATCCGTAATATCAGAAGAGATGCGAATGATACGCTTAAGAAGGCGAACAAGAATAATGAGATTACTGAGGATGAATTAAAAGATCAGCAGGATAAAGTACAGAAAGCTACAGATAAGCATATTAAGACAATCGATGGAATGATCGATAAGAAGTCTCAGGAGATTCTTACAGTATAGTATCATGGAAAGCAACCAGGCGGCCGGTGTGACTGGCTGTCTGGTTTTTCTTATGTGTTTCATTATAAGATTGGTTTAGAAGTTTGGAGGTTTACAGATAAGTGGAAAAGGAATTGAATGGAAAGATGCTTGTAATTCCGGAGCATGTGGCTATTATATTAGATGGAAACGGACGATGGGCCAAGAAACGTCTGATGCCTAGAAATTATGGACATTCCCAGGGGGCGAAGACAGTAGAACAGATCTGTGAAGATGCGTGGGACATCGGAATCAAGTATTTGACAGTATATGCATTTTCAACAGAGAACTGGAGACGTCCGGATAAGGAAGTAAAGGCATTGATGAGGCTTTTACGAAAGTATTTAAAAGATTGTATCGAAAGAACAGCAAAGAATAACATGCGGGTTCGTGTTATTGGAGAAAAGAGCCGTTTAGATGATGATATCAGGGCAGCAATTGATGAACTTGAAGAGGTTTCTGCAGCGAATACAGGACTCAATTTTACGATTGCGCTTAATTACGGAAGCAGGGACGAGATGGTAAGAGCAATGCGCCATATGGCACAGGATTGCAAAGAGGGAGCATTTTCTGTGGAAGAGATTACGGAAGAACGGTTTGCTTCTTATCTTGATACAAAGGATCTGCCAGATCCGGATCTGATGATTCGGACAAGTGGCGAACAGAGACTTTCTAACTGGCTGTTATGGCAGCTTGCCTATGCGGAATTCTATTTTACAGATGTACTCTGGCCGGATTTTGATAAGCAGGAATTAATACGGGCTGTAGAGTATTATAATACCAGAGAACGCCGTTTTGGCGGAGTCTGATAAGGAGGACAGCGATGTTTAAACAGAGATTGATCAGCGGAATTATTCTGGTGATTATTGCGTTTGTTACACTATATTATGGTGGCTTTCTTACATTTTTTGTAGTGGGAGCGATTTCTTTGATTGGTGTATTTGAGTTATTAAGAGTGATCCATATGGAGAAGTCTGCTCTTGGTGTCATAGTATACACAGGTAGTATATTATATTATTTGTTATTACTTCTTGGATTAGAGCAGTATATAATGCCGTTGGCATTACTGGTACTTATTATGCTGATAGCGGTATATGTGTTTACTTTTCCTAAATATGAAATTTCGAGTGTGGCGATTTCTTATTTTGCATTATTTTACGTTACAATAATGCTTTCCTGTATTTATCGGATCCGTATGCTTTCTGATGGTGCTTATATGGTAGTTCTTGTATTTTTAAGTGCCTGGGGTAATGATACACTGGCATATTGTGCCGGACGATTATTTGGAAAGCATAAGATGTCTCCAATATTAAGTCCGAAGAAGACAATAGAAGGTGCTGTAGGCGGGGTTATCGGAGCAGGTTTACTTGGCTGCCTTTATGGTTTGATCTCAAAGAATTTCCTGTCAGTTCATTATAACCTGATCATAGTATTTGGCATAGTATGTGCTGTAGGTGGTCTTATTAGTATCATTGGAGATTTAGGTGCTTCTGCGATTAAGAGAAATTATGAGATCAAAGATTACAGTCATTTGATACCGGGACATGGAGGTATTCTGGATCGATTTGACAGTATTATATTTACGGCACCGATTATTTATTATATGTTAGTGATGGTGGTGGGATTAAAATGAAAAAGATAGCGATATTAGGTTCAACAGGTTCAATAGGAACACAGACGTTAGATGTGATCAGAGCACATTCCGATGAGCTTGAGGTAGTAGCTCTTGCTGCCGGCAGTAATAAAGAACGACTGAAAGAGCAGATTCGAGAATTTCATCCGGAATTAGTAAGTTTATCTGATGAGAAGAAGGCACAGGAGTTAAAAGAAGAACTTGCGGGTGAAGCAGTAGAAGTTGTCTGCGGAATGGATGGACTGATTGAAGTTGCCGGGATAGACAGTGCAGATGTCGTTGTGACAGCAGTTGTCGGTATGATGGGGATTTTACCGACGATGGAGGCAATCAGAAAGGGGAAGGATATTGCATTAGCAAACAAAGAGACACTTGTAACGGCAGGTCATCTGATCATTCCGATGGCAAGGGAATACGGTGTATCTATTCTTCCGGTGGACAGTGAACATTCTGCAATATTCCAATGCCTTCAGGGAGAACCGAAGAAAGCACTTGATAAGATTCTTCTTACTGCATCCGGCGGACCATTTCGCGGAAAGAGCGCAGAGTTTTTAGAAACTGTAACACTTGAAGATGCGCTGAATCATCCGAACTGGTCTATGGGACCGAAAATTACGATTGATTCATCGACAATGGTGAATAAGGGTCTTGAAGTGATGGAGGCAAAGTGGCTTTTTGGCGTAGATTATTCTCAGATAGAAGTTGTTATTCAGCCACAGAGTATCATTCATTCAATGGTGCAGTATATTGACGGAGCAGTTATTGCACAGCTTGGAACGCCGGATATGCGTGTTCCGATAGAATATGCGTTGTTTTATCCAGAAAGAAGAAGCCTTCCGGGTGAAAGACTGGATTTTTCAAAGTTATCTCAGATCACATTTGAGAAACCAGATTATAAAGTGTTTAGAGGATTATCTCTTGCAATTGAGGCTGGAAAGACAGGTGGAACAATGCCGACTGTTTTTAATGCAGCGAATGAGAGGGCGGTTGCAAAGTTTTTAAAAGGTGAGATAAAGTATACGGACATTGTCCGTTCTATTGAAAAGTGTATGGATGCCCATAAAGTATCTGCTCATCCTGATTTAGAAGAGATTCTTGCAACAGAGCAGTGGGTTTATTCCATACTTCAGTAAAAGAAAGGAAAATTCATGCTGAAAATAATTCTTGCAATTGTTTTATTTAGTGTTATTGTTATTTTTCATGAGCTGGGACATTTCCTGCTGGCAAAGAAAAACGGGATTTGTGTTGAAGAATTTGCGATTGGAATCGGACCAACTATTTTTGGAAAGCAGATAGGAGAGACCAAGTATTCCGTAAAGTGTCTTCCATTTGGCGGTTGCTGTGTTATGCTTGGAGAAGATGATGCCTGTCAGGACCCAAGAGCGTTTGGAAGCCAGTCACCACTTGCCAGATTCTCGGTAATATTTGCCGGACCGTTTTTTAACTTTATTCTGGCATTTGTTCTTGCATTATTTGTTGTTGGCTTCGGAGGGGCAGACCCTGCGGTAGCAAGTGAAGTTCCAACAGATAGCGGAGCATATGAAGCAGGAATACGGGCGGGAGATCATATCGTAAAGTTAGATGGCTCACGAATCTATAATTTTCGCGAGATTTCTCTTTTTAACTATATGCATAATGACAAAGCAGATGTGAAAGTAACCTATGAAAGAGACGGAAAAAGAAAGACAGTCACGGTTACGCGAAAGAAAACAGAATCAGGAAGTTATGCTTTTGGAATTTCTAAGAAGGAAAGTACAAAAGAAGGTCTTTGGGGTACAGTAAAGTACAGTATTCTTGAGGTAAGGTATCAGATTAAATCTACCTTCCTCAGTCTTAAATATTTGATAACAGGACGTTTTAAACTGAACGATCTGTCCGGTCCGGTTGGAATTGTCAATATGATCGGAGACACCTATGAGCAGTCAATCGTGTATGGCATTAAGACGGTTGTATTAAGTCTTTTGAATTTTGCGATCATGCTGAGTGCCAATTTAGGTGTAATGAATCTTCTGCCGCTTCCGGCATTAGATGGAGGCCGATTAGTGTTTATTATCATTGAGATGATTCGAAGGAAGAAAGTACCTCCGGAGAAGGAGGGAATGGTTCATTTTGCCGGATTGGTTCTTTTGATGGCTTTGATGGTCATTGTCATGGCGAATGATATTAAAAATATATTTTTTATATAAATGAACAGACAGATAAACTTATACAGGTTTATTCTATATCGAATGTAAAGTGTAAGAAAGGAAAAGAGGCTGTTGCAGCTAAAGGTGCGGCAGGCTCTTTTCTGGCAAATATGTACGTTATAAAAAGGAGGAACTGCTGTGTACAGAGAACAAACAAAGGTAGTGAAAATTGGAGACAGGGTGATTGGTGGAGGAAATCCGATTCTGATTCAGTCTATGACGAATACGAAGACAGAAGATGTAGAGGCAACCGTAGCGCAGATTCTTGAGTTAGAGGCAGCAGGATGTGATATTATTCGTTCTACGGTACCTACATTAGAAGCCGCAAAGGCACTCGGAGAAATTAAAAAAAGAATTCATATTCCAATCGTAGCAGATATTCATTTTGATTATCGTATGGCGATTGCAGCAATTGAGAATGGAGCAGATAAAATAAGAATCAATCCGGGAAATATCGGTTCTTCTGAAAGAGTAAAGGCAGTCGTTGATAAAGCAAAAGAATATAATGTGCCGATTCGTGTCGGGGTAAATAGTGGTTCTTTAGAAAAACATATCATAGAAAAGTATGGAAAAGTGACTGCAGAGGGGCTTGTAGAGAGTGCACTTGATAAAGTGAAGATGATAGAAGATATGGGATACGATAATCTTGTAGTAAGTATTAAGTCTTCCGATGTTTTAATGTGTGCCAGAGCGCATGAATTATTAGCGCCAAAGTGTCAGTATCCTCTTCATGTAGGCATCACCGAAGCAGGAACTTTGTTCCGCGGAAATATCAAATCAGCAATTGGTCTTGGTATTATTTTAAATCAGGGAATCGGGGATACGATTCGAGTTTCGCTTACAGGAGATCCGGTAAATGAAATTGCTTCAGCAAAGCAGATATTAAAAACACTCGGCCTTAGAAAAGGTGGAATCGAGGTAGTATCCTGTCCTACTTGTGGAAGAACGAATATTGATCTTATCGGACTTGCGAATGAAGTAGAGAAAATGGTAACAGAGTTTGATAATTTAAATATTAAAGTAGCTGTTATGGGATGCGTTGTAAATGGTCCGGGGGAAGCTAAAGAGGCTGATATCGGAATTGCAGGTGGAAAGGGAGAAGGACTTCTTATCAAGAAGGGACAGGTAGTCCGAAAGATACCGGAAAGTGATCTGCTAGCTGTATTAAGAGAAGAACTCAGTAACTGGAACGAGGAATAGAGAATGGCGCTTAGATATATTACAGGAAGAAGTGGACAGGGGAAAACAGAATATCTGGTGAAGGAAGTGATCCGCCGTTCTATAGAGATTCCGGAAAAACAATATTATGTTATTGTACCGGAACAGTTCAGTCTGGAGATGCAGCGTAAAATAGTAAAGATGCATCCAAGACATGGATTTTTTAATATAGATGTACTAAGCTTTCATCGTCTGTCCTATCGTATTTTTGCAGAATGTAATTATCAGCCAAAAGAAATACTGGAAGATCTGGGCGTATCGATGATGCTTAGAAAGATTCTTTCAGAAGAGGAAGGGGATTTCCTTTATTTCAAAAAAAGCATGAAGAAACCAGGTTTTATTGATGAACTAAAATCAATGCTCATGGAGTTTATTGGTTATGGTGTTTCATGGAAACAGGTGGAAGAAGTAACAAAGCAGTTAGACGAGAACAAATCTCTTTGTAATAAATGTGAAGAACTTGGAAGAATTTACGAGCATTTTGAAAAGGCAATAGAGGGAAGGTTTATGGTAACAGAACAGATTCTTGATATTGCCAGAGAATTTACAGAGAAGGCGCCGATGTTAAAGAATGCAGTCTTTTATTTTGACGGGTTTGCAGGATTTACACCGGTACAGATTTCTTTTTTAAGAGAATTGCTCAAGGTGGCTGCTCAGATTAATGTAACGGTGACGATTCCTGAATTTATTCCGGGACAAAAAGGACTGTCGGAAGATTTATTCAATGCCAGTAAGAAAACAGCAGATGCATTGCTGATGCTTTGTAAAGAAAATATGCAGGAAGTAGAAGAGATAGTTAATCTTAGAGAAAAAATCGCTCCTAGATTTATAAATAATCCGGAAGCAGCTTTTTTAGAACAACATTTATTCCAGAATAACAGAGAATCATATGATGATTTTCCAGAACGAATTCATATGACAGTATGCCGCAATCCTGATGGAGAAGCAGATTATGTTATGCATAAAATAGAACAGCTTGTGAGACAAAAAGGATATCGATATCGGGATTTTGCTGTTCTTTCCGGAGATGTTGCAGAATACGCATCTGCATTTAAACGAAAGGCTGCAATCTTAAATATTCCGGTATTTGAAGATACGAAAAAAAAGGTATCCTATCATTCTGGAGTTGAGGCAGTAAGGTCACTATTCCATCTTGCACAGATGGACTATTCTTATGAGAGTGTTTTTCGTTATCTGAAGTCAGGAATGTCTGATCTTATGGATGAAGAAGCCGATTATCTGGAAAACTATGTTCTTTATGCAGGTATCAGAGGACTTTCTATGTGGAAAAAACCATTTGTCCGGCGCTTAAAGAACAAAGAGGAAGACATGATAAAGGAACTGCATACTTTGCAGGAACGTTTTATGAAAGAAACTGAGCATTTCTGTCAGGTAATGAGGGATAAAGAAGTTTCAGTAAAAGATAAAATGAAAGCACTCTATCTGACAATGACGGAACTGGCTTTTGAAGAAAAGTTTTCTTACTGTGCACAAAAGGCAGAGGATGCAGGAGATTATGTAAAAGCAACAGAATATAGACAGTTATATGAATTATTGATTTCGCTGATAGATAAGATTGTCATGATTTTCGGGGAAGAGAAGATGACGATAAAAGAACTTGGAGAAATTATGGATGCCGGTTTGGATTCTCTGGGGCTTGGTGTTGTTCCGTTATCTATGGATCAGGTTGTGCTTGGAGATTTGAAACGATCTCGTCTGCATGAGATAAAAGTTTTGTTCATTACAGGTATGAATGACGGAAAGATTCCTCCGAACTTAGAAGATAGGGGAATCATTAGTGATGATGAAAAAGAACTTTTAAAGCAATATGGAATTACTCTGTCACAAAATCTTTTAGAGCAGTCGATGGAAGATGAGTTTTATATGTATATGGCATTTTCTAAGCCAACGGAAGAACTTTATTTTTCCTATTCGTTAACGGACAGTGACGGGACAGCACTTCGACCTTCTGTTCTTCAAAAGAATTTAAGTTGTCTTTTTCCAAAGCTGAATAGAAAGAAATATCCAGAGGAAGAAAAAAGATATTATTTTAATGAGGAAGACAGCAGAGAGTTTTTATTGCAGGGGCTTCTTCAAATGAAACACCATCCCGAACAAATAAAAAAGAATAAAGCCTTTCTTATGTTAGCAAATTATTGGAATCAGTATTCAGAAAAGAAAAAAGATCTGGAAAAATATGGACAGTATCTGGAAGAATCATATGAGGAACCAAAATTATCGGAAGATTTAATGGAAGAACTTTATGGGAAAGAAATTTCAGGCAGTGTAACCAGGCTGGAACGATTTGCTGCCTGTCCATATCAGTATTATTGTATTTATGGTCTGGAATTAAAAGAAAGAGAAGAATACAAGATTCGACCGATGGATTTAGGAAATCTTTTCCATAAGGCACTGGAAACTTTTTCAAAAAAGGTGAAGGAATCAGACTATAACTGGAAAACAATTCCGGAGAAGGTGCAGAATGAATATATTTCGGAAGCATTGCAAGCTGCTATGGATGAGAATCTTGGTGATGTATTTTACAGTTCTTCAAGAAATCAATATAAGATAAAGACGGTAGAGCGAATTATGAGAAGGACAATAGGAGTTCTTCGTGCACATTTAAAGAACAGTGAATTTGAACCGGATCGTTTTGAACTTCACTTTGGAAAGCAGGAGCGATTAAGAGAGGCTGAAGTGCCTCTTTCAAATGGACGGAAAATGTTTCTTTTAGGAACGATTGACAGGGTGGATGTCTGTGAAGAAGATGACAGGGTTCTTATGCGTGTGATCGACTATAAATCCGGTGCTAAAAAGTTTGAAATGGAAGATTTTTATTATGGACTGGAACTACAGTTGATTATTTATATGAATGCAGCAGAGGAGATATATCATAAAGAAACAGAGAAAGAAGTAACACCTGCCGGTGTGTTCTATTATCAGTTACAAGATCCTATCATTAAAGCAGATCATGCAGAGGAAGAGAGTCTGCTTAAAAATTTCCGCATGTCTGGAATGGCGAATAGTGATGGAGATATTTTAAATAAACTTGAGGCACCTGACGGTGACTTTCTGTCTATGCCGGTCCGTCTGAAAAAATCAGGGGAACCATATAAAAATTCTCCGGTAATGGGGACACAGGATTTTCATTATATGGGCGGGTATGCAAAAAGAAAAGCGGCTGAACTTGGAGGAAGGATTTATAAAGGAGAAATTCGTCCAAGACCGTACCGAAATAAAAAGGGAACAGCCTGCGATTATTGTCCGTTTGCCGATGTATGTGGATTTGATGTGAAATTGCCGGGATATGAATATCAGAGTTTTCAGAGTTTATCTGTAGAAGAAGTTTTGGAAAAAATAAGAGAGGAGGGAGAGTAAGATGAATTATACAAAAGAACAGGAACAGGCAATATTTCTGAGAGGGAAAAATATCATGGTATCTGCCGGAGCAGGAGCGGGAAAGACAAGAGTTCTTGTAAGTCGTATGGCAGAATTAATCATGGATAAAGAACATCCGATAGAAGCAGATCGTTTTCTTGTAATGACATTTACGAATGCAGCAGCGGCGGAAATGAAAGAACGTATCGGAACCGAATTAGAAGAACGCCTGGAAAAAGATCCGGATAATCTTTATCTTAGAAAACAGATAAGAAAGATCCGGCAGGCGGATATTTCAACAATACACAGTTTTTGTAATCATCTCATTCGGACACATTATAATGAGCTTGCGATAGATCCTTCCTTTCGAATTGGTGAAGAAGGGGAATTATTTCTGCTTCGTCAACAGGCAGTAGAACAGGTATTAGAGGAAGCATATGCCTCAGGAAGAGAAAGCTTTCTACAATTTGTTGAAGCATATGCGCCGGGAAAGAATGATACCGTTCTTGAAGAAATGATCGAAGATTTGTATCATTTTTCACGCAGTTTTCCTAATGCAGACGGCTGGTTTGAAAAGACAGGGAAAGAGGCAGCGATTCTTGCAGGAAAAGATGGCTGGGATACTTCTACCGCAGTGACTCTTCTTCTTTCCAAAGCACAAAAGGAAAGTTTACAAATACAGGAAGAACTGTATCAGCTCTTAGAGAGTGTCACTGAAGATGCTCCTGAAAAATATACAGGACTTCTTCAGGAGATAAAAGAATATATAAATTCTCTGACCCAAGCAAAAGATTACAATAGTTATTATAAAGTCTTATCTCAAAAATCTATTTCTTCTTTTCCAAGAGCAGCTAAAAAAGAAAAAGAGTGGGGATTATATGAAGAAGTAAAAGAGTTTCATCAGAAGGTAAGAGAACAGATCAATAGTCAGAAAGAGAATGTATTTACGGCACCGGCTGAAGAATTGCAGAGGGAAGCAGCAGTAATCTATCTTCTTTTAGAAGAATATATGGCTCTTACAAAGCGATTTGCAGAGATATATTTTTTGTGTAAAAAAGAAAAAAATGTTTATGATTTTGATGATCTAGAACATTTTGCATTAGAACTTTTAGTAGAATCTTATGATGAACAGGGAGCGGCACAGCCTTCAGAAACGGCAAAGGAATTATCAAAAAAGTATAAGATGATCTTTGTGGATGAATACCAGGATACAAATCTTGTACAGGAAACAATACTAGAAATGCTGTTGAATAAGAAACACAATTCACTATTTACTGTAGGGGATGTAAAACAGAGTATTTACCGTTTCAGACAGGCAAGACCAGATTTGTTTTTAAGAAGAAAAGACCAATATATATCGCAGGCTGATGCAGGAGTTTCTATTGAACTTCGGGATAATTTTCGAAGTGCACCGGGAGTATTGACATTCACAAACTATATTTTTTCGCAGTTGATGGAAAAAGAGTTTGGCGGGGTTGACTATAATGAAAAGACAGCACTTCGTCCGGGAGATGGTGGTCCGATGATGCAGGATGAAGAAACTTCGGAAATTTTATTTTTCCAAAAAGACAGTGCATCGGCACTGAAAGAAGTTCCGGAAGATATTTTGGCAGAAAGTGCGGTCATCTGTAAAAGAATCAAAGAATTAATTGAAGAAGGTTATCACTATGGGGATATGGTAATTTTGTTAAGATCCGGGGCAGGAAGAATGGAACCGATGGCTGAATTTTTAGAGCAAGAGGGAATCCCGGTAAGCTGTGATAATAAAACAGGGTATTTTCAGACAAGAGAAATTACAGTCATGTTGAATTATCTTTCTATTGTAGATAATATATATCAGGATATTCCGATGGCATCAGTCATGTTATCTTCTATTGGAAAATTTACAGAAGAAGAACTGGTGAAACTCCGGGTACTCATTGAAGAACCTGTGCGTGGGAAATATACGTTATATGACTTTATGCGTCTTTATATGCAGGAAGGAACAGAAGAAGAATTAAAGAAAAAGATTCGGGATTTTCTTATGGATCTGCTCTATTTCAGACAGCAAAAAAAGGAACAGCCGCTTAGCACATTGTTGTGGGATATTTACGAGAGGACAGGTTTTTATTATGATGTGCAGCTTATGCCGGATGGAGAAAAGAGAAAAGAAAATCTTTTAATGCTTCTAAAAAAAGCAGAAGATTATGAAAAAACGGTATTTAAAGGCCTGTTTTATTTTAATCGCTATATGAAGCAGCTTAAATCCTATGAAATCGAAATGGGAGAAGCCGGAACCAGTATGGAAGAGGAAGATGTCGTAAAGATTATGACGATTCATAAAAGCAAGGGGTTAGAATTTCCAGTAGTGTTTGTAAGCGGCTTGTCTAAAAAATTTAATCGTATGGATTTAAATAAGGCAGTTCTTTGTCATCCGGAACTTGGCATCGGAATGGAATGTGTGAATACAACACTACGGTTTCATCATCCATCATTGATGAAAAAAGCCATTCAGGAAAAAGTGTGGAAAGATACCCTTGAAGAAGAAATGAGAATTTTGTATGTTGCAATGACCAGAGCAAAGAGAAAGCTGATTCTTACAGGGTTAATAAAATCAGAAGAGTTAGAAGCTGGGATGCGGGCAAGTATACAGGCGCAAAAATGGCGTGCAGGAAGTATGATGGATTGGATTCTTCCGGTTATGGCAGAACAATTTCAAAACACAGATAAAATATGGCTGAAAGCACGATTATTTAGTTGGTCTGATATAGAAGAATTTTTTGATGCCAGAGAAAGAGAAGAAGTTGCATTTTCCTATCGGCATTTTATGGAGGAATACGTAGAAGGGCAGGACAGTTCTCTGATTAAGAAAGCTTTTTCTCATGTATATCCAAATATGGAAGCAACAAAGTGGAAGAGAAAGTATTCTGTTTCAGAGTTAAAATCCCTTTCGCAGATAACGCTTCCAAATGAAGAGAGTGTTGTGTATGAGCCGGACGAGGAAGAAAAGATCATCCCACAGTTTCTTAAAGAAGAACGAGAAGAAGTCGGTGGAGCGGCGAAGGGAACCATCGTTCATAAAATAATGGAAATGCTTCCATTTGCTAAAATTCAGACGAAAAAACAGCTTTTTGATTGGATTACTGACTTAGAACAGAATTATCCTGAATCAAAACAGATTTCCGCTAAGTGGCTGTATCGGGGAATAGAAGCATTTTTATTTTCGGAACAAGGCGAAAAAATACGCAAAATGGATGAGGCAGGTAAAGTAAAAAAAGAACTCCCATTTACAGTAGGGCTGCCGGTTTCTCTGATCAATCAGGACACAGAAGCAGAGGATACGGTTGTTGTACAGGGTGTGATAGATGCCTGTGCAGATATGGGGAATCATCTGTGTTTAATTGACTATAAGACAGACCAGATTAAAGAAGGGGAAGAGCAGCAGCTTCTTGACCGATACGGGAATCAGATGTTATATTATAAAGCAGCCCTTGAGCAGATTTTAGAAAAAAGAGTCAGTGAGATTTATTTATATTCTTTTTCATTGAAAAAGTTTATCTCAGTCGAGAAAATTCTCACTTCCATAAGTGGCGAGTAATTAATAAATTGGTCTTAGTGAGAATGCAATCCTCATGTGCGTTCTATTTGAAATACGTGAATTAGAGGAAAGAAGAGGAGAGAATGCGTAAATTTTTGAAATTTCTATCACAACGTATTGTTATTGTGACTTTTCTTATTTTTTTGCAGGTTTTATGGTTTGTTGGATTATTTCTTAAATTTACATCTTACAGTCAGTATATTACAGCTGCATTTAAAATACTTAGCATTTTAGTCGTTATATATATAATGAACCGGAGTGATAATCCGTCAGTGAAACTGGTGTGGGTTATTGTCATATTGTTATTTCCACTCTTTGGCGGGCTTTTATATCTTACAATAGGTGGAAAACAACCAATATCTTATCTTCGTAAAAAGTTAGAACCCATGATAGAAGAGAGCGAGAGGCATTTAAAAATTGACCCACAGATTGAAGAAGAATTGAAGCTTACAGACGGGAGTACAGCATCGCAGATTTATTATCTGGAACATCAGTCAGGCTTTCCAGCATATAAAGATTCAAAAGTAGATTATTATCCTTCTGGAGAAGAATGTTTTCGTATTATGGTTGAGGAACTGAAGAAAGCCCAGAAGTATATTTATCTGGAATACTTTATTATAGAAGAAGGGATTATGTGGAACACGATTCTTGATATTTTAGAGGAAAAAGTAAAGGCAGGAGTCGATGTAAGGGTTATGTATGATGATGTTGGATGTATTTTTAATCTTCCATCACATTATGCAGATTCTCTCCGCAAAAAAGGAATCAAGTGTGTAGTTTTTAACAGATATATTCCTGTTTTCTCTACCGTATTTAACAACAGAGATCATCGAAAAATTCTTGTAATTGATGGAAATGCTGCATTTACGGGTGGGATTAATTTTGCAGATGAATATATTAATGAAAAGCAGAGATTTGGTTACTGGAAAGATAATGGAGTGCGAATAACGGGAAAAGCGGTATACAGTATGATACAGATGTTTTTACAGATGTGGAATGCATTTGCACCGGAAAAAGAAAAGCTTGACTATGAGAAGTTTTCTTTGGAAGAGGTAGCGTTATTGCCGGAAAAAGAAAGGGGAATTGTTCTTCCCTACTCGGATCATCCCCTCGATTCAGAATTTGTAGGCGAGAGTGTATACATTAATCTGATCAACAGCGCACAGAAATATATTTATTTTTTCACACCGTATCTTATTATCGACAATGAAGTTGTTACGGCTTTGATCCTAGCAGCAAAGCGTGGGGTTGATGTAAGGATTATTACACCGGGAATACCTGATAAGAAGATGATCTTCCTTGTAACACAGTCTTATTATCCTCAGCTTGTAGAAGGAGGCGTAAAGATTTTTCAGTACAGACCGGGATTTGTTCATGCAAAGTGTGCTGTCTGTGATGATAAGATTGCAACAGTCGGAACAATTAATCTTGATTACCGCAGCTTATATCTACATTTTGAAAATGGGCTTTTCTTATATGATTGTGATACAGTCATGGCTATTAAGCAGGACATATTAGATACGTTAGAAGACTGTAACCACATTACAGAAGAAATGTGCAAAAAAAATATGTTTTTTTTATTGCTACAGGGAATTTTGCGGATTTTTGCTCCGTTATTATAAAATGTACTCACAAAATCAAGCACATAAAGATTCCGAGAGCACATTAAAGATTCGATCATTAAAAACAGACGAAACTATGTGACGGAAACGATAGGAAAAGAAATCGAGGAAAAATAAATGGGAAGTTACGAAAATTTTGCCAGAGTATATGATGAACTCATGGATAATGTGCCTTATGAAGAGTGGGCACAATTTATTTTAAATCTTTTGCAGGACAGAAAGATAACAGAAGGTCTGGTATTGGAACTTGGATGTGGAACAGGAAAGCTGATGACTTTGCTTGGCAAGGCGGGATTTGATATGATTGGAGTAGATAATTCTGTAGAGATGCTGCAGATTGCCAGAGAAAAGACTTCACAGGATTTCCTCTATCTTTTACAGGATATGAGAGAGTTTGAATTGTATGGGACGGTAAAAGCAGTAATTTCTGTTTGTGACAGCGTGAATTATATTACAAAAAAGGAAGAATTAAGGAAAGTTTTTCAGCTGGTAAATAATTATCTTGATCCGGAAGGGTTATTTATTTTTGATTTCAATACAGAATATAAATACCGCGAGCTGATCGGAGAGACAGTGATTGCAGAAGATAGGGAAGATGTTAGTTTCATCTGGTTTAATGAATATGATGAGGAAAGTCATTTGAATGATATTGACCTTAAAGTATTTGTACAGGAAGAAGGAAACATTTACCAAAAATTTCAGGAAGAGCATATCCAGAGGGGATATACGCTTGATGAAATAAAACAATTATTAGAAGAAAGTGGTCTGATTTTTTTAGAGGCCTATGAGGAATATACGATGCAGGCTCCACAGCCGGATAGTGGCCGGATCGTGGTAGTTGCGCAGGAACATGGAAAAAACAGGAGGAATTAGAATGAGTGATTATATTATAAGAGGTATGGCAGCTGACAAACAGGTACGTTTTTTTGCTGCGAATACAAAGGAATTAGTAGAGAAAGCAAGACAGATTCATAACACAAGTCCGATTGCTACAGCAGCGCTTGGAAGATTAATGACAGGAACAGCAATGATGGGAAGTATGTGTAAGAATGACAGCGATATTGTTACGGTTCAGATTAAGGGAGACGGTCCTATGGGCGGGCTTGTTGTGACATCTGATGCGAAGGCGAGGGTAAAGGGATATGTTTATAATAAAGATGTTATGCTTCCTCCAAATGCCCAGGGAAAGCTTGATGTAGGTGGAGCAATCGGAAATGGTGTTCTTACTGTAATTAAAGATCTTGGTTTAAAAGAACCGTATTCTGGACAGACAAACCTGATTACCGGAGAAATTGCAGAGGATCTGACTTATTATTTTGCATCTTCTGAACAGATTCCTACATCAGTAGCATTAGGGGTTCTTATGAATAAGGAGAATACGGTAAGACAGGCCGGAGGTTTTATGATTCAGATGATGCCATTTGCCAGCGATGAAGTTATCACAGCGTTAGAAGAACGATTAAAAGACTTTACTTCTGTAACTTCACATCTTGACAAAGGGGAGACACCGGAAGATATGATGGCAGAGTTGTTTGAAGGAATGGATATGACAATTGAAGATAAAATTCCTACAGAGTTTTATTGTAACTGTTCAAAAGAAAGAGTATCAAGGGCAGTGGTCAGTGTAGGAAAAAAGGAACTCACCGATATGATCGAAGAAGGAAAGCCGATTGAAGTGAATTGTCATTTCTGTAATTCTCACTATACCTTCAGTGTAGAAGAATTAAAAGAAATGTTAAAGGCTGCAAGATAAATCCTGCAGCCTCCGGAAAATCATTATAAATAAAGTACAATAGATAAAATAATGATCTTAAAAATTAAGCGTCCTCTTCCTCATGGGAATGGAATTTTAATGGAATGTATCCTCGACGGATCTTTGTCTGGGAAGAAGGTTTTTCTTCTTTTTCTACTGGAACAAACTCTTCTAAATCATCAAGATCGGAATCAAAGATATCTTCTTCGGGTTCATCAGAAGAGTTGTTACCGCAGAATGGACAACCTTTTATGCGGTCTTTTAAAAGATATACTGCCAGAGATACTGTTGCTGCGATACCGATTACGGATAACGCAATTGAAATAATACGATGTTTTTTCATAATTACGCCCTTTCTGTATTCAGTCGGTTCTGATTCCTCAGGCATTCCCATGAAGAATCTTCCGAATGAAAGTATTGGTATGATTGTTATATTTTATTCTAATACTTTTTAAAAAGAAAATCAATTACTAATCAGTTTGACAATATACGATATGATTTCGAATAATGATAATACATATACTTTTGGAGTAAAGTAAAGCATAAACAGATTCCAGGAGTATATTACATAAGGATTAAAAAAGGAGAAGTTACGATATGAGCTATGCAGATAAGTTGTTTATTGATATGTGCAGTGATATTATAGAAAACGGTTATAGTACAGAAGGGGAAAAGGTAAGACCAAAATGGCCGGATGGAACGTATGCATATACCATTAAAAAGTTTGGTGTGGTAAATCGTTATGACCTTTCGAAAGAATTTCCGGCAATTACCCTCAGAAAGACATATATTCGTTCGGCAATTGACGAAATTTTATGGATATGGCAGAAAAAATCTAATAATGTACATGATTTAAATAGCCATATTTGGGATGAATGGGCCGATGAAGACGGTTCGATCGGAAAAGCATATGGTTATCAGCTTGGCAAGAAGCATAAATATAAAGAAGGAGAGATGGATCAGGTAGACAGAGTATTATTTGATTTAAAAGAGAATCCGTTTAGCCGCAGGATTATGACGAATATTTATGTTCATGAAGATCTTCACGAGATGAATCTTTATCCATGTGCGTACAGCATGACATTTAACGTAACCGGCAATCGTCTAAACGCGATATTAAATCAGCGTTCACAAGATATTCTGGCAGCGAATAACTGGAATGTTGTACAGTATGCAGCATTGCTTATGATGTTTGCACAGGTAAGTGGTTTTGAGCCGGGAGAACTTGTCCATGTGATAGCTGATGCGCATATTTATGATCGTCATATCCCAATCATAAAGGAACTGATAAAGAGGCCAACTTATCCGGCACCGAAAGTTACATTGAATCCAGAGGTAAAGGATTTTTATAAATTTACAGTAGATGATTTTATGATTGAAGATTATCAGGCCGGTCCACAGATAAAGAATATTCCGATTGCAATATAAATAGTGATGTACTTTCGGAGTTTTCACTGCATTTGCTTTTGTGAAAAGATTCCGAAAGCGTAGAGTATGATAGGAGGAGAAAAATGAAACTGATTGCAGCAGCAGATAAAAACTGGGCTATTGGAAAAGATGGAGAACTTTTAGTACGTATTTCAGAAGATATGAAGAACTTCAGTGCAATGACAACAGGAAATGTTATTGTTATGGGAAGAAAGACTTTAGAAAGTTTTCCGGGAGGGAAACCTCTTCCGAATAGAGTTAATATTGTTTTAACACATAAAAAAGATTATAATGGAAAAGGAGCAATTGTTGTTCACAGTGAAGAAGAATTGTGGGAAGAACTTTCCAAATATGACACAGAAAGTATTTTTGTAACAGGTGGAGAAAGTATTTATCATATGTTGCTTCCTTATTGTGATACGGCATATATTACCCGTCTTGATTATGAATATCAGGCAGATACATGGATGCCGAATCTTGATAAAGAAGAAAACTGGAGTATAGTAGAAAAAAGTGAAGAGAGATATTGTTTTGATCTGATCTATCATTTTACTACTTATAAGAATGCGGTTCCGGAACTACATTAAGGGAAAGTAAAAGAAAAGGGGGATATATTATGCCATATATTGAAGTAAAGTTAGCAAAGCAGGCATCAAGAAAACAGGAAAGAATTCTTACAGAGAAGTTAGGGGAGGCAATCACAACAGTACCGGGAAAGACGGCAGCAGGCCTTATGGTGTCTATTTCTTCTGATGAACATATTTACAAAGGAGGAGAATTCCTTGAATATGGAGCATATGTTCATGTTGTTTTTAAAACAGGAGTGACAAGAACGGATTGTGAAAAGTTCAATGAAGCGATTTTTGCAATTATGGAAGAAGATTTGAAAGTACCAAAAGAAAATGTATATACTACATTTCAGTACTGTGATGATTTCGGAGTGCAGGGACGTTTTTTGTAAATTGGAATGAAATAAATAGCAAATAATAATAAAAGTAAAAATGGAGAAATATATGAGCAGAGAAAAGGAAGAATTACAGGGAGTGACTCTCCTTGGAAATCAGAAAACAAAGTATCCGCAGGATTATGCACCGGAAATGCTGGAAACTTTTATAAATAAACATCAAGATCATGATTATTTTGTAAAGTTTAACTGCCCGGAGTTTACAAGTCTTTGTCCAATGACCGGACAGCCGGATTTTGCGACGATTTATATTTCCTATGTCCCGGATGTGAAGATGGTAGAGAGCAAGTCTTTAAAGTTGTATTTATTCAGTTTTAGAAATCATGGGGATTTCCATGAGGATTGTGTAAATATCATTATGAAGGATCTGATTCAGCTTATGGAGCCAAAGTACATTGAAGTGTGGGGCAAGTTTACTCCGCGAGGAGGAATATCGATTGATCCGTATACTAACTATGGAAAGCCGGGAACAATGTGGGAAAAAGTGGCGGTGGATCGTCTTGTAAATCATGATCTTTATCCGGAAAAGGTAGATAATCGATAAAATACGAACAAATTTTTGCGAACGCTTGTTTTTGAAGAACAAATGTGCTATACTAATGATACGAGAAAGAATATTTTATCAGTATTATAGATTTTATTAATTTTATTATTAATTTTATTATTTAGAAAGGATTAGAATAGCATGGCAGCAAGTAAGAAAGAGAATATGAATGCAGGCAGAGTGGAGTACCTTGGAGATGACAGAGAAGGGAAACTTGCCGCATTGAATAATGCGGTAGCCGCAATAGAGAAAAATTATGGAAAGGGATCCATAATGAAGCTGGGGGATTCCAGTGCGAATATAGATATCGAGGCGATTCCTACAGGCTCAATCAGTCTTGATGTGGCACTAGGAGTCGGAGGTGTTCCGCGTGGAAGAATCATTGAAATCTATGGTCCGGAATCTAGTGGTAAGACAACCGTTGCCCTTCATATGATTGCTGAGGCACAGAAGAGGAATGGAATAGCAGGATTTATTGATGCAGAACATGCGCTTGATCCACAGTATGCAAAGAAGATCGGTGTAGATATTGACAATCTTTACATATCTCAGCCGGATAACGGAGAGCAGGCATTGGAGATTGCTGAGACGATGATTCGTTCCGGTGCACTTGATATTGTTATTGTTGACTCAGTGGCAGCTTTAGTACCTAAGGCAGAGATTGAGGGAGATATGGATGATCAGCAGGTTGGTCTTCATGCCCGACTGATGTCTAAAGCGATGAGAAAGCTTACTGGAGTGATTAATCGTTCCAACTGTGCAGTAGTGTTTATCAATCAGCTTCGTGAGAAGGTTGGTATCATGTTTGGTAATCCGGAAGTGACAACAGGTGGACGTGCTCTTAAGTTCTATGCTTCTGTTCGTATGGATGTACGAAGAGTAGAGGCAATTAAGCAGGGTGGAGAAATCATCGGTAACCATACAAAAGTGAAGGTAGTTAAGAATAAGGTTGCGCCTCCATTTAAAGAAGCAGAATTTGATATTATGTTTGGTCAGGGAATTTCCAGAGAAGGAGATTTGATTGATCTTGCAGTGAAAGTAGATGCAGTACAGAAGAGTGGAGCATGGTACGCTTATAAAGGAGAGAAGATCGGTCAGGGAAGAGAGAATGCGAAAACGTTCTTAAGAGAACATCCTGAGATCATGGCAGAAGTAGAAGTACAGGTAAGAGAATATTACGGACTTCCTGCCGATACCGTAGTAGAAACTGCTGTGCAGACTGCGGATACGGAAGAAGCGAAAGATAAGTTTGACAACCTCGTAACGGAAGAATAAGAAGATGAGTTATACAGTTACACTGAGGGAAACGGATAAGAAGAAGGTTTACGTGGATCCGGGAATAAGAGAAGGAATCTATCTCTATCCGGGAGAGATAAAGAAGTTAAAGCTTTTAGAAGGCAGTATGTTAGAAGAAGACGAATTCGAAAGGATTCGTCTTCAGTACGCTTTGCCAAGGGCAAAGCATCGTGCCATTGCAATATTAGCGAAAAGAGATAAGACAGAGAAGGAATTAAGAGATAAACTTCAGCAGTCACTTACAGATACAAAAACGCTTGAAGAGACGATATCTTATGTCAGAACCTGCGGATATGTGGACGATGTTCAGTATGCAAGAGACTATATTTATTTTAAAAAAGGAAGAAAAAGTTTTTTACAGATTAAGATGGAACTTCAAAAGAAGGGAATTTCATCGCAGGTGTTAGAAACTGTCTTTGAAGAAGAAGGCGGTCAGGAGATGGAAGATATACTGATGCAGGTAAAGAAGTATATGAGAAGATTTCCGCAGCTTGATTATGTTTCAAGACAGAAGATTTATGCACATTTTGCGCGAAAAGGCTACAATAGTGAGCTGATTCGTGAAGCGATGACAAAAGCCGAGGAATTATTAGAAGAAGAAAGTGATACAGAGAACTTCTTTCATTGAGCAATAAAGACTTTTTTGGGACGGATTTACTGCGTACTTGTCTGTATTTCGGAAAAAAAGAGAAATACAGATAGCGTTAACAAAGAAAAATTTGAATATCTTTTAAATTTTGGCATAAGTAATATTATATAGGATAAAATGACGGAATAATCTGTGCAGTTTTTATAGTAGATTCATATTATACTTGACTTTTTGTCAATATAAGTATAGAATCTAAGTGTTGTACTTTTGTACAATGAAAACTAAATAAGGAGGTGCTCCTGTAGATATGTCACCAATTACTGTGATTGCTATTCTGATTGCAGTTGTTCTGACTGCCGTTATTTCTGTTTTTGCAACGATCGCTTATCGTAAGAGTGTTTCAGAAGCGAAAGTAGGAAGTGCGGAGGAAAAGGCAAGAGAGATTCTTGATGATGCGTTAAAGAATGCCGAAGCAAAGAAAAGAGAGGCATTATTAGAAGCGAAAGAAGAAGCGCTCAGAGCTAAGAATGACTTTGAGAAGGAAAGTAGAGAACGAAGAATGGAGCTTCAGAGATATGAGAAACGTGTCCTGAATAAGGAAGAAGCACTTGATCGTAAATCTGATGTATTAGAGAAGAAAGAACAGTCTCTCGCTCATAAAGAAGGCGCTCTCGAAAAACAGAAAGCAAAAGTTGAAGAGTTGCATGAAAAACGTCTGCAGGAACTGGAAAGGATTTCAGGATTAACCTCTGAACAAGCAAAAGATTATCTGCTTAAAACTGTCGAAGATGACGTAAAAAGGGAAATGGCGGTCATGGTCAAAGAAATGAAGACCAGGGCCAAAGAAGAAGCATCCAAAAAGGCAAAGGAATATGTCGTAACAGCAATTCAGAAATGTGCGGCAGACCATGTAGCCGAGACAACAATTTCTTTAGTTCAGCTGCCGAATGATGAGATGAAGGGACGAATTATCGGTCGTGAAGGTCGTAATATTCGTACTTTAGAAACATTGACAGGAGTCGATCTGATTATTGATGATACTCCGGAGGCAGTTATTTTATCAAGCTTTGATCCGGTTCGGAGAGAGGTTGCAAGAATTGCTCTTGAGAAGTTAATTGTTGATGGAAGAATTCATCCGGCAAGGATCGAAGAGATGGTGGAGAAGGCACAGAATGAAGTAGAGCAGACAATGAGGGAAGAAGGAGAAGCCGCTGTTTTAGAAGTAGGTGTACATGGAATTCGTCCTGAATTGGTTCGTCTGCTTGGTAAGATGAAATATCGAACAAGCTACGGACAGAATGCATTGAAACATTCCATCGAAGTAGCCCAGTTATCCGGTTTAATAGCTGGAGAGATAGGCGAAGATGTACGTTTGGCAAAAAGAGCCGGATTGCTCCATGATATCGGCAAGGCTGTCGATCAGGAGATGGAAGGTTCTCATATTTCAATAGGTGTGGATTTGTGTAAGAAATACAAAGAATCCTCTGTCGTAATTAATGCAGTGGAATCTCACCATGGTGATGTTGAGCCAACAAGCCTGATTGCCTGTATCGTACAGGCAGCAGATACGATTTCTGCTGCAAGACCTGGTGCCAGACGGGAGACATTGGAAACTTATACGACAAGATTAAAACAGTTAGAAGATATAGCTAACTCCTTCAAGGGAGTTGATAAGACTTTTGCCATTCAGGCCGGTAGAGAAATTCGAATTATGGTAGTTCCTGAACAGGTAAGTGATTCTGACATGATTTTATTAGCAAGGGATATTTCAAAACAGATTGAAAATGAATTGAGTTATCCGGGACAGATTAAAGTCAATGTGATCCGCGAATCGAGAGCAGTTGATTACGCAAAGTAAGATATTTATCTTATAAGCAGAAGACTGATACAGATTAGAATAAAAAAGCAAAATTCTTGAGAAAGAATTTTGCTTTTTTTAATAATACTTTTTACATGGGATTCCTCCCGGTACCATGATGATAGAAGGCTGGATTTCCGCTTCTAATGAATTAAATCATAAGATTATTTTCTGTGAATATATTTTAATAAATATGTTTGCAGGGAGGATGTTATGTATTATACGATTGAAGGCAAAAGAGTTCTTGGGATTTTGTATATAGCAGGATTGATAACGGGAACGCTTTTTTTTAATATTACGATGAAAATGCAGATATTTAAACTATCTGATTTTCTTGATTTTACAGAGTATATGAAGATGTTAGAAAATATAGATTTATCTACATTTTGTTCGTATGTATTTTTTGTACGTTTCAGACAGTTAATATTATTTTTTATTGGTCTGTTTTTGTTTTCGCCATATATTGTTTTTTGTCTTCTGGATTATATAACATCAATATTTATTGGAATATTGCTTTCTGTTATGGTATTAAAATATGGTTGGACAGGCATGATCGGAGGAGTCTGCTTTTTATTTCCACAATATGTTTTTTATGGTATGATTTTTATTATCATATATATTTACTTGTTCCGAAATGCGGTCATTGGAAATTTTTATATGGCTATTTCAAGGGGAAGGCATGGGAATTCGCAAACCTTACTTAAAGACAGGATTATCATAATTTTACTTATAATAGGATTGTTTTTTGTAGGATGTTACCTAGAGGCATACATAAGTCCTCTGATATTAAAAAAGATTTTTAGTATTTTTCCGTAGGATTTTGCTGAGGCATGGAAAATATAAAGATTTTCATGTATAATAATAAATTAACGTAGAATCCTGTAAGTTAGGATTTTTCTTGTAGGCAGATAATAAAATACAAAGGAGAGTTAAAGTGCACACAATAAGAAATTATATTATGGCAGAGTCTCTCGAACAGGCGTGGGAACTGAACCAAAAAGGAAGAAACAATGTCATTATTGGTGGAAACCTGTGGCTGAAGATGGGAAACAGAAATATTTTAAATGCGATTGATTTATCTACACTTGGATTAGATTGTATAGAAGAAGACGAGAGTGGATTTCGAATCGGATGTATGGCAACATTACGTGACATTGAGATGCATGAGGGATTGAATAAAGAGTTTCAGGATTTATTTAAAGAAGCAGTTCGTCACATTGTTGGGGTGCAGTTTAGAAATTGTGCGACAGTAGGTGGAAGTATTTTTCCGAAACTAGGCTTTTCAGATGTTCTGACTGCATTTTTAGCATGTGATACACAGGTTATCCTCTATAAAAAAGGAGAAGTTTCATTAAGAGAATTTATTTATATGCCATTAGATAACGACATTTTGACACATATCTATGTGAAAAAGGACGGAAGAAAGACTGCATATGAAAGTTTTAGAATGACAGAAACCGATTTTCCAACACTGACCTGTGCGATGGCCATGGTAGATGGTCGTTTTGAAACAGTCCTTGGTGCAAGACCAAAACATGCAGAGGTAGTAATTGATGAGGAACTGGCAGATTCTTTATCGAAAGAAGATGTAGCATCATATGCCAAGAGAGTAATCGATAAACTTCAGTATGGCAGCAATATCCGAGGAAGCAAACAGTATAGAAAGCAGTTGTCAAAAGTATTGATTAGCCGTTGTATTTCCCGGCTTACGGAGGAATAGACAGATGATAATAGAGTTATTTATAAATGAAAAGAAGATTCAGGCAGAGACAACCCCGGATCAGATGCTGTTAGACTTTTTAAGAGAACAGGGTTATAAGAGCATGAAAAGAGGCTGCGATACAGGAAACTGTGGGCTTTGTACGGTATGGATGGATGAAAAACCGGTTCTTTCCTGCAGTATTCCGGCAGCGAGAGCAGCAGGACATAAGATTACAACATTAGAAGGTGTACAGGAAGAGGCAGCAGAATTTTCAGATTATCTTGCGAAGGAAGGAGCAGATCAATGTGGTTACTGCAGTCCGGGAATGATAATGAATGTACTGGCTTTAAAACGAGAAATTCCGAATCCGACAATGCAGCAGGTAAAGGAATATTTAGCTGGTAATTTATGTAGATGTACGGGATATCAGGGTCAGTATCGTGCCCTTGCAAAATATTTTGGAGTGGAGGAATAATACAAAAGATGGAAAATACCAGATTTGTAAATAAAGCAATCGTAAAAAAAGATGCACAGGCTCTTCTTTCCGGCCGCCCGGTATATACAGATGATATTGCCCCGGCGGATTGTCTGGTGGTGAAGTTATTAAGAAGTCCTCATGCGCATGCCTGGATTGAAGATATTTCTGTGGATGCAGCATTAAAAGTTCCTGGAATCGAAGCGGTTTTTACTTATAAAGATGTACCAGAGAAAAGATATACCCAGGCAGGACAGACTTTCCCTGAGCCAAGCCCGGATGACAGACTTATTCTTGATCAGCATATTCGATATAACGGTGATCCGGTTGCGATTATTGCCGGAAAAGATGAGAACTGCGTAAATCAGGCTATGAAGAGAATTAAGGTAAAATATAAAGTATTAGAACCAATTCTTGATTTTACGAAGGCAATTGATAATCCAATCATTATTCATCCGGAAGATAATTATGTAGTCAAGAGTAATATCGGAAACGATGTAAAGAGAAATATCTGTGCTTCTCAGTGCAGAGGTAATGGTGATATTGATAAAGTACTCTCAGAATGTGAGTATATTATTGATCGGACCTATCATACAAAGGCAGTGAGCCAGGCGATGATGGAAGTATTTTGTGCCTTTACTTCTATTGATATTTACGGAAGAATCAAGGTAATATCCTCTACACAGATTCCGTTTCATGCAAGAAGAATCGTTGCCAGAGGATTAAATATTCCGAAATCCAAGGTCAGAGTGGTAAAACCGCGAATTGGTGGAGGATTTGGCGCAAAACAGACGGCGGTAGTAGAAATTTATCCGGCATTTGTAACTTATAAAACTGGAAAGCCGGCTAAAATAGTATTTACAAGAGAAGAATGTTTTATTCATGGTTCACCAAGACATGAGATGCAGGTACATGTACGATTAGGAGCAGATAAAAACGGAAGAATTCGGGGAATAGATTTATCTACACTCTCTAATACCGGTGCATTTGGAGAACATGGTCCGACAACCGTAGATTTATCAGGTACGAAGTCATTATCTTTATACAATATGGAAGCTTTCCGCTTCAAGACCGAGGTTGTTTATACGAATGTAGTGTCTGCCGGAGCTTATCGTGGTTACGGGGCAACGCAGGGGATTTTTGCAGTAGAATCTGCTGTGAACGAACTGGCACATGAATTAAATATGGATCCGGTTAAGATTCGTGAAATGAATATGGTAAAAGAAGGCGACGTTTTAACGAATTATTTTGGAGAAGTAACAAAGTCTTGTAATCTTGATAAATGTGTCGCTAAAGTAAAAGAAATGATTGGATGGGATGAAAAGTATCCTTATGTGAAAACGGGTCCGCATACGGTTCGTTCTGTAGGAATGGCTATGGCAATGCAGGGTTCCGGTATAGGTGGTCTGGATGTAGGATCTGTTCAGCTTAAGTTAAATGATGATGGATTTTACACATTAATGATTGGATGTTCTGATATGGGAACCGGTTGTGATACTATTCTTGCACAGATGGCAGCGGATGGTCTTGGCTGTGATATGGATAACATCATTGTTCGTGGAGTAGATACCGATCAGTCGCCATATGATAGTGGTTCCTATGCTTCAAGTACAACGTATATTACCGGTGGTGCAGTTGTAAAGGCATGTGAATCCATGAGAAAGAGAATCTGTGAGGAAGCAGCTGCAATTATGGGACTAAAGTCAGGCGAAGTAGATTTTGATGGAGAGACGATCAGCGAGAATGATAATCCAGAACACAGCATGACATTATCTGATCTGATTACAAGTTTAGAAGCAGGGAAGGGACGAATAATCGAAGTGACGGAGTCTCATACTTCACCAGTTTCACCACCACCATTTATGGCAGGAGCCGCAGAGATTGAAGTGGACTTAGAAACCGGAAAGATTACTCCAATTAATTACGTAGCTACCGTAGACTGTGGAACCGTTATCAATACGAACCTTGCACGTATACAGACAGAAGGTGGTATTGTGCAGGGAATGGGAATGACTCTGTATGAAGATGTGCAGTATACAGAGGCAGGAAAGATGAAGAATCGAAACTTTATGTCCTATAAGATTCCTACACGACTTGATATGGGCAGTATCAGCGTGGAATTTGAGAGCAGTTATGAGCAAACCGGTCCTTATGGAGCAAAGTCTATCGGAGAGATTGTAATCAATACACCGGCACCGGCAATTGCGGATGCAGTATATAATGCGACAGGACTTCGTTTCCGAACCCTTCCAATTACAGCGGAACAGGTTATGATGGGACTTCTAGAAAGAGAAGAAGAATAGAGGAATGGAGAGACGTATAGCTGTCGTACTCATGGCTTCGGGTTACAGTGAACGATTTGGTTCAAATAAACTATTAGAACCGTTCGGGAATCGATGCCTTTTTACTTATGCCGTAGATTTGGCATATGCATCTGATGCAGCAATGAAAATTATTGTAACGAGATATGAGCCGATTAAGCATTATGTAAAAGAAAATGCCCCGAAGATGGATATTGTATGGAATGCCCATCCGGAACGTGGAATTTCAGAATCCATTCATTTGGGAATTCATCATTTGAGACAGTCAAAAGATTACGAAAAATATGCCGGTTGCTGCTTTATGGTCTGTGATCAGCCGTTATTGCAAAAACAAAGTTTGCAAAAGCTTTTTGAAAGCTTTTACAGAAATCCAGAAGGAATCCATATGTGTGTAACAAAAGAAAGAGAAGGAAATCCCGTAATATTTCCTAAAATCCTATTTGAAGAACTGATGGCATTAGAAGGGGATAAGGGAGGTAAGCGGATTGCAAAAGAACATCCGGAAATGATATATAAAGTTTATGTTACTGAGCAGGAATTATCAGATATGGATTATCAAGAGGATAAAATAAATTTGGAAAAAAACATAATATGAGGTGGAAAAAGTGAAATTATTGGAAGAAAGAATAAAAAAAGACGGAAAAGCACTGGGAAAAACAGTATTAAAAGTAGATAGTTTTATTAATCATCAGGTAGATTCCGAATTTATGGATGCACTCGGAAAAGATTTTGCAGAGCATTTTAAAGAGTACGGAATTACAAAAGTATTTACTATTGAAAGTTCAGGAATTGCTCCTGCATTGATGACAGCAAAATATCTGGATGTTCCTATGGTCATTTTAAAGAAACAGACTTCCAAAATTTTAAACGGAAAAGTATATCAGACAAGAGTAACTTCCTTTACAAAAGGAACAAGCTATGAACTGACCTTATATCAGGATTATATTGATCAAAACGATAAAGTTTTATTAATTGATGATTTCCTTGCAAATGGAGAAGCAGCTATGGGAGCCAGCCGCCTCATAAAAGAATCCGGTGCAGATTTAACCGGGATTGGAATATTGATTGAAAAGTCTTTCCAGAAGGGAAGAAAAAGATTGGAAGATGCTGGATATTATGTTTACTCTCAAGCAAGAGTCGGTCGTCTTGACAAAGATCTTATTGAATTTTTGCCAGAAGATGCACCAGTCTTAGAAGGAGTAGATGAACAAGAGTTATTAGATAAGTAGTAATTTGCCGCAGGCAAGACGGACATTTCTCTCTTTGGAGGTGTTAGCTTGCCTGCGGCAAATTATTACTTAATAATATATTTGTTTTTCAGGGAAAGAATATGACAGGAAATTCCCTCATCTCTTATTTTATTTCTCAATGTAATCATTTCCGCGAGAGCTTTTTCGTCGAGAACATCCGCCTGATTAAAAACAATACAAAATTTTTCGGAAGAAATATTTTTCCGAAGCCCATTTTCAGAAAGACATAGCCAGTATAAAAAGTCTGTAGTGATGTTGTGTGTGGTTTGTGGCAGTTTCGTGAAATTATTTTGTGAAGAAAAATTTTTTTGAGTAAAAATGAGTTTTGGAAGGAGTTCGTAACGAAAAAGCATCTCTTTTATTGGTTTTCCAAGACAGGATAGTCCAATTACGCCGATAATGGTATCTGTCTTTGGGAAAAAAACAGGTTCTCCATCTTTAGGAAGTTTGATCGGAAATCTTTTAGAACCATCGCCTTCGCATAAAATACGCAGAGAAATATTAGAATATTTTCGTGAAAATAGGGAAAGTTTTTTCATAAAGTTTATAGACGGACTTTTCCATTTGACTTTATTATATATCTTTTTTTCAGGAATTCCTAAAGCGGCAAGAGGTAAAATATCTTCCTCTAAATTCATAAAAAAGGAGGTTATCTGTTCTAAATTCTCTTCTTCAATGCAAGCTTTACTGGGAAGGAAGTCTGGCTTCATAATATGCGTTGTTGTAGTAAGAAGTGTTGGGATTCTCTGTTTTGCAAATTCTATGCCCAGAGTATTCATAAGAGAGGTCTTGCCACCCCCACCGACAAAGGTTAAGATATGGCTGTCAGTAAGACCGAGAAGAGAAGAAAGGTTATGGTTAAAAAAATTTTTTTTCAAAATAAAGCTCCCTTGCGAAAAAATTAATAAAATAAAAAATGATTTTTCAAATATTCATAATCAAATATTTGACCTGGATTTCGTTCGATAGTATATTTAATATTGCTTAAACATGATTCCGTTCTGTGACGGATAGTTAGAAACAGATTTGTGTATCCTGATATAGTATATAATATATCACACACAGAATGGAAAGAGAATATTTTTCACAAAGAGAAAATACGAGGAAAGAGAAATGCATACATTTGAAGAATGGAAGAAAAAATTAATCATAGTCCGCGGTGGCGGAGATATTGCCACAGGTACGATTTATAAATTACATCAGAGCAGGTTTCCTGTATTGGTATTGGAAATTGCGAATCCAAGCTGTATTCGCCGGACAATCAGTTTTTGCGAAGCAGTTTTTGATAAAGAAGTCGAGGTGGAAGGTGTAATTGCAAAACGGGCAGATTCATTAGAAGAGGCATTTGCAATTTATGAACAGGGACAGATTCCGGTGATAATTGATGAAAGTGGAAGTATAATACAGGAAGTACATCCACCCGTTGTAGTAGATGCTATTCTGGCAAAAAGAAACCTTGGAACAAAGATAACAGATGCGCCTGTTGTTATTGGAGTCGGTCCAGGGTTTTGTGCAGAAAAAGATGTAGATGCAGTAATTGAAACGCAAAGAGGCCACAATCTTGGAAGAGTTATCTATGAAGGAGAAGCAGCTCCGAATACCGGAATTCCCGGAATGATAGGGGGTTATGCGAAAGAAAGAGTCATTTATGCCCCGGCGGCAGGGAATCTGCATATCTTAAAACAGATAGGTGAAATAGTACAGGCAGGGGATACGATTGCAGATATAGAAGGTACCCCGGTAAAAACAGTGATAGGAGGAGTTATTCGTGGTATGATCCGGGAAGGATATCCGGTAAAAAAAGGATTAAAAATTGCTGATGTCGATCCTCGTGTAAAAGAACAGGAGAACTGTTATCATATATCTGATAAAGCAAGATGTGTTGCTGGAGGAGTATTGGAAGCAATCTTACATTTGTCAAAATAGGTGGATGGCCCCCAAAATACAAATCTCCATTTCGTTCCAAAAACAGAAAACCGGAACTTAGTATTTTACTTTCATTTTACGGGACTGCTTTCTCAGATTTTACTTTCCTGTGTTATCATAGCCCAGTTATCAGATGTGAGAAGATTCTGAGAATATTATACACAGATCGGAACAGGAAATTATAATGAAAAAACAGCAAGATTATATACAGATTTATCTCTTATGACAGCCAATGTAGAGATTGGAGTTGAAGCAGCAAAAGTATTCCAGGCACTTTCCATGGAAGAGACAGTGGATAATGTAGAGCATCTGCTTGTTGCGCCAAGATGTCTTCAGAACAGAATTTTATCGATGATCGATGAGGAAATATCCTATGCTAAAGAAGGAAAGGAAGCATATATCGGTTTGAAAATGAATTCACTTACCGATAAGAAGATTTATGATAAAGATTTAAAAGTGCAGTTAGAAGAAATGTTTATCACAATGCTTAGCGATAACCAAAAAGCAAGACAAGAAGACAGCCATGGAAATTATGAGATTGTGGCAGTGCAGGAAACACCGTTAAATTCACAGGAATTTTTCTATGATCAGGCATATATGAATGTACAGAAAATGTAAGTCTTACGATCGTAATTTTGTGTGTTGCTTATTTTAAAAAGAAAAAGATGTTGTAAAAAAAGAAATAAAAAAAGAAACATTTCCCTTCAAAGACATATTAAGAAATAGGACAGATTTTTATTTTAAAATAAAAAATAATAAAATAAAAATCTGCAAGAGATGCTTAATAAAGATGTCTTTGGAGGGATTTTATGCTTATAGAGATAATAAAAGGTCTCAGTGTTCCTTTTATAGGAACAACATTAGGTGCATTTTGTGTATTTTTTTTGAAAAATGAACTTGGCAAGGGGATGCAGAAAGCACTTACTGGATTTGCAGCGGGAGTAATGATAGCAGCATCAATATGGAGTTTGTTGCTTCCGGCAATTGAACAGGGGGCTTCACTTGGAGTGTGGCGTTTTATTCCGGCAGCAATTGGATTTTGGATTGGAATTTTATTTTTAATGGCAATTGATTATTTTGCTCCACCGGAATGCATAGAAGGAGAACAAAAAGATAATCTGCTGTTGGCGGTGACCCTCCACAATATTCCGGAGGGAATGGCTGTTGGAGTGATCTATGCGGGATTATTGAATCATGCAGATCATATTACAGCAATGGGAGCGTTTTCTCTTGCATTAGGAATTGCGATTCAGAATTTCCCGGAAGGGGCGATTATTTCAATGCCGCTTTGTACAAAAGGAATGTCAAAAAGAAAAGCATTCATATATGGAGTCCTTTCCGGGGCAGTAGAACCGGTGGCATCGTTGTTTACTGTATGGGCAGCCAGTCTGGTTGTTCCGGTTCTTCCGTATTTTTTAAGCTTTGCAGCGGGAGCGATGATCTATGTCGTTGTGGAGGAGCTTGTTCCGAAAATGTCAGTTGGAGAAACAACAAATATCGGCATTTTTATGTTTGCGATCGGGTTTAGTCTTATGATGATTTTAGATGTTGCGTTAGGATAACTGATGTATAGATTGCAGATTGTTTTGGAATTTATGCTTGCTTTTTTTGAATAAATAGCGTACTATATTGGTAAATTCATACACGGGGAGCTTGCAGGAGCAGGCTGAGAGTAAGCTAAGGTGCTTAGACCCATAACCTGATTTGGATAATGCCAACGTAGGGATAGCGTAGATAGATTCGCATATATACCGTAATTGGTGTATATGCGTTTTTCTTTTCAGAGTTTAAAATCATTGAAAGTCAGTTAAAAATTCTGATATTTCTCTGATACATATTTTCAGTATCAGAAGTTATTATTATTTTATCGTTTCTTTATCCATATTCTAAGAGGATATCCTTAATTTACTTCCCTTTTATGAATATATAATAATTCATGTAAGTGTATTTGTTTTTTTGAATAATTAGAAGTCTGAAGTCAGTATATTGGAGGAGAGAGCAAAGTATGAGCTGTGTTAACAGAGAACAGTTAAAAAAAGATTTACTTTTATATGCGGTAACAGATCGTTCCTGGCTTGGAGAAGAAACACTGTATGAACAGGTAGAAAAAGCATTAAAAGGTGGAGCGACATTTATCCAGCTTCGGGAAAAAGAATTAGATGAAGAACATTTTCTAGAAGAAGCAATCGCCCTGAAAGAATTGTGTCACAAATACCATGTTCCATTTGTCATTAACGATAATGTAAAGATTGCGAAGGAGATGGATGCAGACGGGGTGCATGTCGGACAAAGCGATATGGAAGCGGATGATGTAAGAAAGATTCTTGGAGAAGATAAGATTCTTGGTGTGTCTGCACAGACAGTAGAACAGGCAGTTCTTGCAGAGAAGATGGGGGCAGATTATCTTGGAGTCGGAGCTGTTTTTTCTACATCGACGAAGAAGGATGCATCCGCTATCAGCAAAGAAAGAGTAAAAGCAATTTGTGAAGCAGTTCATATCCCGGTTATTGCGATAGGTGGAATTACAGCCGATAATATTCTGACGCTGAAAGGAAGCGGTATTTGTGGAATTGCAGTTGTCAGTGCTATTTTTGCAGCAAAAGATATTGAAGATGCTACAGGAGTTTTACTGGAAAAAACAACAGCGATGGTAAACGACAAGGAAAGGCATTAGAGTGTGATAAAGGGAGCAATTTTTGATATCGACGGAACCTTACTTGATTCGATGCCTGTCTGGGAGAACGCCGGGGCGAGATATCTTGCCACACTTGGCATAAAAGCCAGGTCAGATTTAAAGGAAAGACTTGATGCATTATCCCTTCCGGAAGGTGCCTTATATATGCAAACAGAATATAAACTTTCCGTAACGATAGAGGAAATATTAGAAGGTGTCAATCAGGTAGTAAAAGATTTTTATTTTAAAGAGGCAGTGTTAAAACCAGGTGTCTGTGATCTGATACAAAAGTTAAAGAAAAATAAGGTCAGGTTAATTATTGCGACAGCAACGGATGCAGAGATGGCAAAGGCGGCTCTTATACGTAATGGTATATGGAAAGATTTTGACGGAATGATTACCTGTGAAGAGGCAGGAGCAGGAAAGACAAGTCCTAAAGTATTCGAACTGGCAAGAGAACATTTACAGACGAAAAAAGAAGAAACCTGGGTGTTTGAAGATTCTTTATATGCAGTAAAGACTGCTTCCAAAGCAGGGTTTCCTGTATGTAGTATTTATGATGCATATAGCAGGGATAATACAGAAGAAATCCGAACATTTTCTGATATTTATGTAAAAGATTTTTATGAAATAGAAAGCTGTCAGGTTTTTCAACGCAAAAAACAGCAGCTACACAGACTGTCAGAAAGAAGATAAGGAAGTGCAAAATGAAAACAGTTCTTACAATTGCAGGAAGTGACGCAAGTGGTGGGGCAGGAATTCAGGCAGATATAAAAACATTAACGGTGCATAAAGTTTATGCTACAAGCTGTATTACCGCACTTACAGCGCAAAATACAAAAGGGATTACCGGTATTATGCCAGTGCCGCCAGACTTTTTTGAAGAACAGATGGATAGTGTTTTTTCAGATATAAAGCCGGATGTCGTAAAGATTGGAATGATCGCATCCAAAGAACAGGTTGAGATTATTGCAAAGTATTTGCAAAAATATTCAATAAAGCAGGTAGTAGCAGATCCGGTTATGATTTCAACGAGCGGAACGGTTCTTGTAGAAGAGGAAGTAAGAGAAGTATTATATGAAAAACTATTTCCGAACATTTCTTTACTGACTCCAAATCTTCCGGAAACTGAGTTTTTATCAGGAGGGAAGATCACAGACAGGAAGACGAGAGAAAAAGCGGCAGAAATCATTGCAAAACGATGGAACTGTGCAGTTCTTAGCAAGGGAGGGCACAGTGAGCAAAATGCCGATGATTTCTTGTATGAGAAAGCCTTCAAGTGCCCAAAGAAAGTCTGGTATCCAGCCTGCAGGATTGATAATCCAAATACCCATGGAACCGGGTGCACACTTTCAAGTGCGATAGCCGCGAATCTTGCAAAAGGATTTTCGATAGAAGAATCTGTAAAAAAAGCAAAAGATTATATTAGCGGAGCCATTGGAGCGATGCTGAATCTTGGGCAGGGAAACGGCCCGCTTAATCATATGTGGGATTTATAAAAAAGTACACGATAAATATTAATAATAAATTGGAGGTAACAGAAGATGAGAAATTATACAACACAGATGGATGCAGCAAGAAAGAATATTATTACTCCGGAAATGGAAAAAGTTGCAGCCAAAGAACGTATGACACCAGAAGAAATCAGAGCATTCGTTGCAGAAGGAAAGGTTGCTATCTGTGCGAATAAAAATCATAAATGCTTAGATCCTCAGGGCGTTGGTTCTATGTTAAAGACAAAGATTAATGTAAATCTTGGTGTTTCAAGAGACTGTAAAGATTATGACATAGAAATGCAAAAAGTAATGGAAGCAGTTAATATGGGAGCAGATGCCATCATGGACTTATCTTCTCATGGAAACACCGAACCATTCCGTAAAAAACTGACTGCAGAATGTCCGGTTATGATCGGAACAGTACCGATTTATGACTCAGTAATTCATTATCAGAGAGATTTAGATACACTTACTGCAAAAGACTTTATTGATGTAGTACGTCTTCACGCAGAAAATGGTGTAGATTTCGTAACATTACATTGTGGAATCACAAGAAAAACAATCGATCAGATTAAAAAGCATAAAAGAAAAATGAACATCGTATCCCGCGGCGGTTCTCTTGTATTTGCATGGATGACAATGACAGGCGAAGAAAATCCATTCTATGAATATTACGATGAAATTCTTGATATCTGTCAGGAATACGATGTGACGATTTCTCTTGGTGATGCCTGCCGTCCAGGCTGCCTTGCAGATGGTTCCGATGTATGCCAGATTGAAGAACTGGTTCGTCTTGGAGAACTTACAAAACGTGCATGGGAGAAAAATGTACAGGTAATGGTAGAAGGACCAGGACATATGCCAATGGACCAGATTGCCGCCAACATGAAGTTACAGTCTACAATCTGTTCTGGTGCACCATTCTATGTACTTGGACCGATCGTAACAGATATTGCACCGGGATATGATCATATTGTATCAGCAATCGGAGGCGCCATCGCCGCCCAGAACGGAGCAGCTTTCCTTTGTTATGTTACACCGGCAGAACATTTGGCACTTCCAAATCTTGAAGATGTAAAACAGGGAATCATGGCTTCTAAAATTGCGGCACATGCAGCCGACATCGCCAAAGGAGTTCGCGGTGCAAGAGAAATCGATGATAAAATGGCAGATGCCCGCAGAGTATTAGACTGGGAAGCTCAGTGGGCATGTGCAATGGATCCGGAAACAGCAAAGAAAGTCCGCGATGACAGAAAACCGGAACATGAAGATACCTGTTCTATGTGTGGAAAGTTCTGTGCAGTACGAAGCATGAACAAAGCATTAGCAGGAGAACATATCGATATCCTTTAAATTTTAGCAGCTTAAAATTAACTTTTTTAAGTAGTCGAGATAAGTAGCTTTTTTTACTGAGTGCGAGGCAAGTATGGAGACAGACCCTATATTTTTTTGATAATAAGAATACTCCAGTTTGCCAATTACCTGATTTTTCTTAATTGGAGCTGAAAGATTTTTCTGAAATATCACTTTTTTCTGAATTTTATTTGGATTAATTTCAGAAGTAAAAACATAGGAAAAGTTTTTATCATATTTGCAGGAAAGCATTTCCTGTGTACCATTATGTATGGAAACCGGGGAAAGTGCAGGTGGCTGTTTGTCTGTATAAACTTTACAAAGAGAAAAGCCATAATCAAGGAGGGAGGCACAATCTTTTACTCTCTCCTTTGCACTTTGACAGGCCATAACAACGGCAATCAGTGAAATATGATTACGCTCTGCGGTCGCACTGAGACAGAAACCGGCTTTGGAAGTACTTCCAGTCTTTAGTCCGGTAGCTCCCTGATATTGCCGTAGTAATTTATTCGTATTGGAAAGTCCGAACTCCGATTCTCCCCGCTTTGTCACATGAGTGATATTTTCCATCCATATAGTCGTATAATGAAAAATATCTGGATGCTTTATAATAAGTTCTCGTGACATAAGGGCAATATCCCTTGCACTCGTATAATGTCCTTCGGCATCTAAGCCGCAGCAGTTAATAAAATGAGTATGCTTCATGCCAAGAGCCTGTGCCCTTGCATTCATCTTTGCAACAAAGGCATCCTCACTTCCATAAATATGTTCTGCCATTGCCACACAGGCATCATTTGCTGAAGAGACAGCAATACATTTAATCATGGTGTCTACAGTCTGTGTTTCTCCGGGTTCTAAAAATACTTGTGAGCCACCCATAGATGCGGCGTGTTCGCTGACGGTAACGGTATCATTTAAAGTAATCTGTTTTTTTGACAGTGCATCAAATATAAGTAAAAGAGTCATGATTTTTGTGACGCTGGCAGGAGGTTTTTCTTTGTCAGCGTCTTTTTCATATAGAATGGTACCGGTGGAGGCTTCCATTAGAATGGCATTCGGGGCGGCAGATTGAAAACCGATGCTAGATGGGTGATTTGTTTCCTTGTTTTTAGTTACTTGCCGTAAAGTGGATGAGGCGAATGTCTTTACAGGAGAAAAAATAGGAGAAAAGAAAAGACTTGTTGTAAGCAGGAAGATGAAAATATAAAACGTTTTTTGCCCTAAGTGTTTGGAAAAATATTTTAGCATAGGATACTCCAAATAAGAATTAGTACATTTTATGGCTGGTGACTAAAAATATGCATTTCCTTGTTGCCATTCTGAAGAAAATTGCTTAAAATAGAAGTAAATATCTGGGTGAAATAAAATGAGGGGATAACGAGTATGAATTTACATGAATTTTATATTGGAAAAGCATTTGATGCGTATGAATATTTTGGAGCACACATAACGAAAGAAGGCGTGCTGTTTCGAGTTTACGCACCTTGTGCGGAAAAGATTGAACTGATTGGAGAGTTTAATGACTGGGATGGCAGCGAGGATGAGATGATTCAGGATGCACAAAGCGGTGTATTTGAATGTGTACAGGAAGATGCAGAGCCGGGAATGATGTACAAGTATCGAATTTATCAGAAGGATGGAATTGTACTTGACCGTTTTGACCCGTATAGTTTTGGTTCACAGGTGCGGCCAGATACTGCATCAATTATCGTAGATCTTGACCAGTATCATTTTTCTGATAGTGCATGGATAAAGAAGAGATGTAAGAATTATGATCTTCCGATGAATATTTATGAGGTGCATGCTGGTTCATGGAGAAAGAATGAAGCAGATGAGGAGAACGGCTGGTATCATTATAATGAACTTGCAAGACAGCTTATTCCTTATATAAAGGAAATGGGCTATACGCATGTTGAATTTCTTCCGCTTACGGAGCATCCGGCAGATTGTTCCTGGGGATATCAGGCGAGTGGATATTTCTGTCCAACTTCCCGTTATGGAACAGCAGGGGAGTTAATGGAGATGGTGGATCTTTTCCATAAAGAAGGAATCGGAGTGATTATGGACTTTGTTCCGGTACATTTTATTGCAGATACTTATGCGCTTAATAAGTTTGATGGAACTGCTCTTTATGAGTATGCGGATGACGATAAAGGCTACAGTGAATGGGGAACCTGCAACTTTAATTATTACCGGGGAGAAGTGCGCAGCTTTTTACAGTCATCTGCGAATTTCTGGATGGAGAAGTTTCATTTTGACGGAATCCGTATGGATGCGATCAGTAATGCGATTTACTGGCAGGGGGATTCTTCAAAGGGAATTAATGAAGGGGCACTTGATTTTATCAAATGCATGAATTCAGGTTTGCAAAAATTGCATCCTTCTGTTATGCTTATTGCGGAAGATTCTACAAACTTTCCAAAAGTAACGGCACCGGTTGAGTACGATGGTCTGGGCTTTGATTATAAATGGGATATGGGATGGATGAATGATACATTAGATTATTTTAAGATTCATCCATATGATAGAAAGTTCCATTATCATAAATTATCTTTTTCTATGATGTATTTTTATAATGAACACTATTTGCTTCCATTTTCACATGATGAAGTAGTACATGGAAAGGCAACGATTTTACAGAAGATGTGGGGAGAGTATGATCTGAAGTTCCAGCAGGCAAAGACTCTCTATACTTATATGTATACGCATCCTGGAAAGAAGCTTAATTTCATGGGTAACGAAATTGGACAATTCAGAGAGTGGGATGAAGAAAAAGAATGTGACTGGATGCTGTTAGATTATCCAAAGCATCAGGATTTCCATCGTTTTATAAAAGATTTAAATCAGATTTATATTAATGAACCGGCATTTTTTAATGGAGATTATAATTCTGCGAACTTCCGCTGGATTGAAGTGGAAGCGGTAGAAGAACGAGTTTACATTTATGAGAGAATGTGTGGGGAAGATCATTTTATTATTGTATTGAATATGAGTGATGAACAGTATAATGACTTTGAATTTGGATATGATCATTATGCTGTACTCCATGAGGTGCTATCTGGTGAGAGAAAGGAATACGGCGGATATTTTGATGGGTCAAAGGCAGATATCTTGACAGAATTGACAGGATATAAGTGGTGGAAGAGAAAGTTCAAGATTACGATTCCGGCATTAGCAGCGATTATTTATAAAGTAGAATTTCTTCTGGAACCAAAAGAAATACCTTTACCGATGCTAGATGAGGCATCGTTAGATATTGATCGAAAGAGATTTAGAACAGAGCATGAAATTAGAGCAGAGCATGAAAATTGATATTAAATTGGATGTATTTGAAGGTCCTTTGGATCTTCTTTTACATTTAATAGAGAAAAATAAAGTAAGTATATATGATATTCCGATTGTGGAGATTACGAACCAGTACATGGAATATATTCGCGAGATGGAGAAGAGTTATTCTATGGAATCTATGAGTGAGTTCCTTGTTATGGCAGCGACATTATTAAAGATAAAGTCAAAGATGCTACTTCCGCAGCCGGAAAAAGAAGAGAAAGAAGATCCAAGAGAAGAACTAGTACGCCGGCTTACAGAATATAAGATTTATAAATATGCAGCAGAAGAGCTAAAAGATTTAAGTGTGGATGCGCAGAAAGTATTTTTTAAATCTGAAACTGTGCCGGAAGAAATCAAGCATTATGAAGAACCAATCCGGCCGGGTGAAATTGTTGGAGATGTTACCTTAGAAAAATTAAACCAGATTTTTCAAATGGTCATGCGCCGGAAAAAAGATAGAGAAGATCCGGTACGAAGCCAATTTGGAAAGATTCAAAAAGAAAAATATAAAGTAGAAGACCGTATGGACGATATACGATGTCAGATTCGGGGACTGAAAAGAATTAACTTCCGTACCTTACTTGATATACAGCCAGTGAAAGAGATGGTTATTGTGACATTTCTTGCGGTGCTTGAATTGATGAAAGTAGGAGAAGTCAAGGTAGTTCAGGAACACAACTTTGCAGAAATTTATCTGGATTCCTGTGAATAAGAAAAGAAACTGATGAACAAGAATGAAAAAGCAATAAAAAAACAATAAAAATATGTACGAAACAAGAATGAAAGGATTTTGTTTGTGAAGGATAAAGAAAGAATAAAAGGAATCGTTGAGGCGATTTTATTTACGATGGGAGAATCCGTTGCACTTTCCCGTCTGGCCGAAGTTCTTGAAGTAGAAGAAGAAGCCCTGAAAGATTTATTAGAGGAAATGAAAGGCGATTATGCAGGTAAAGACAGAGGAATCTGTCTAATCGAATTAGATGGAGCATATCAGATTTGTACGAAGATTGAAACGTACGAGTATGTGAAAAAGCTGGTAAGTCAGCCGAAAAAGCGTTCACTTACCGATGTTATGTTAGAAACACTTTCGATTGTTGCCTATAAGCAGCCAGTAACCAAACAGGAAATCGAAGCTATCCGAGGTGTAAAAAGTGACTTTGCAGTCAATAAATTGCTGGAGTATCAATTAATAAAAGAACTGGGAAGACTCGATACAATAGGACATCCCATTGTATTTGGAACGACAGAAGAATTTCTTCGTTGTTTCGGAGTATCATCTATCGAAGAACTTCCTGATATTGACGAAGTACAAAAACAGAATTTCAAAGAAGAAGCAATAGAAGAGGTAAAAACAATAAATATAGATTTGTAGGGCAAGACAGACGAAAAGCAGAACTTTTATATAGAATCCAATGTGAAGATAGTCGCGGCATAGAAAATGCCTGCCCGGCATTTTTATTTGCTCTGACATCACATTGGATTCTATATAAAAGTTCTGCTTTTCTGTTCTTTGGCACCAGATGGAATCAATATTTTTGTCAGAAAAAAGAGGGGATTGCCTAAGATATTTACGGCTGCTCGACTTGAATTTGGAATGAAAATCTCCAGAAGGAATACACTTCCTGTTGAATGTTAACCCTTTAGAATTTAATCCCATGGAAAGTCATAACTTTCTGGAGAATCCCCATTTTCGCCAGCTGTGGATTTAGAATAGTCAGAAAAAAGAAAAAATGATATATCCCAGATGCGTCTTCGGAGCGTATTTAAGATACGGATGAACATCTTTAAATACAGTGACTACAGAGTAGAAGGGATAATTTAATTCCATGGAAAGTCATAACTTTCTGGAGAATCCCCATTCTCGCCAGCTGTGGATTTAGAATAGTCAGAAAAAAGAAAAAATGATATATCCCAGATGCGTCTTCGGAGCGTGTTTAAGATGCGGACGAGCATCTTAAACACAGCGACTACAGAGCAGATGGGATATATCATTTTTCCTTTTTTCGTCTATACGAAATCTACAGATCAGAACTTATTCACTTAATCTGTCTTCGCGGATTTTGTTCAGTCTCTTCATTACATCGTTTTCTCCTGTTCCGAAGTACTTATGTAATGTTTCGTATTCCTGATACAGTTTATCATAAACTGCTACGTTGTCCGGATTTGGTTTGTATACTTCATCGCGGACTTTTCCAAGTTTTTCAGCGGCTTCGTTTGCATTTTTAAAGCCGGTAATGCGTTCAGGAGCAGCAGCGATACCAAGGATTGCAGCACCGAGAGCGCTTGCCTGATCTGTTCCGGAAATGCGGATTTCTTTGTTGCATACATCTGCATAAACCTGAACAAGCATCTTGTTTTTAGCTGGAATACCGCCACTTAATACAAGTGCGTTTACCGGAACACCTGCATTTTCAAACTGTTCGATGATCATACGGGTACCGTAAGCAGTTGCTTCGATTAAAGAAAGGTAAATTTCCTCTGGTTTTGTAAGGAGGTTCATACCCATGATCAGACCATTTAAGTTAAAGTCCATTAATGGGGAACGAACACCGTTGAACCAGTCGAGTGCTAATAATCCACTCTGTCCGGCCTTGTAACCAGATAATTTCTCTGTGAGAAGCTGATGGATGGAGATGCCACGGGAGCGGGCTTCCTGCTCATAGCTTTCCGGTACGCAGTTATCTGTGAACCAGGCGAAATGATCGCCTACACAGCACTGTCCAGCTTCATATCCGAAGTAGCCTGGCATGATACCATCTTTTACAAGTCCACCAACACCGGCGATTCCTGCTTCTGTTTCAGAAAGCATCATATGACAGGAAGAGGTTCCTACGATAATCATCATTGTACCAGGCTTTCCAATTCCGCATCCAGGAAGAGAAGAGTGTGCATCAATGATACCTGTTCCAACAGGGGTACCAGCTAAAAGCCCAAGTTCTCTTGCCATAGAATCTGTTAAGTATCCAGCAGTTTCTCCAATAGATTTGATCGGAGCATCCAGTTTTTCTTCAACGATATTTTCCATAGCAGGATCAAGTGCCTTAAAGAAGTCCTTTGTTGGGTAGCCGCTATCGTGACGATAGAAGGCTTTGTATCCTGCACCGCAGGCACTTCTTGTTTCTTCGCCAGTCATCTGCCAGATGATCCAGTCGAGCGCTTCCATGAAGCGGTCAGCTTCTTTATAAACATCTGGAGCATGATGTAATGTTTCTAAGATTTTAGGAATCATCCATTCGCTGGATACTTTTCCGCCGTAAAGTGGAAGCCACTTTTCACCGCGTTCTTTTGCAATGCGGTCAATCTGAAGTGCCTCTTCTTCTGCACCATGATGTTTCCACAGTTTTACATAGGCATGAGGATTTCTTGCAAATTTTTCAAGGTGGCAAAGTGGTGTGCGGTCAGACTTTACAGGAATAACAGTAGAGGAGGTAAAGTCAACGCCAATACCGATTACTTCTTCCGGAAGCACTTTTTTCTCAGCGAGGACATTACGAATCGTAAGAATTAAGCCTTCTACATAGTCTTGCGGTTCCTGTAAAGCCCAGCCGGAAGGAAGTCTTTCTCCTGTTGGAAGATGTTCCTCCATAACCCCATGTGGATATTCATAAACACTAGTTGCAGCTTCCTCTCCAGTTTCAATGTTTACAAGTAATGCACGTACGGAAAGTGTTCCGTAGTCTACCCCAATTGCATATTTACTCATTTTGTACGTTCTCCCTTCGTGTTGTTTTGTTTTATATTTTTATAAGTTGACTTTTGTGAACCTGATATTATGATATCAGAGTAAAAAGTTATTTACAATAGTAAATGATTTTTATGTCGAATTTAATTGGTCAGTAAAAATTAATGTAGATTTGCTATTGTTTTTGCATAACTTTCTGATAATCCGGTATCCCACAGAATCTGTAATAAAGTAAAGCGGTTTCTTACTTCTTTTGCAAGTAAAATCGCATCTTCTACAAGCTGAGGAGATATGCCAATTTGTGCAGGTTTCGTCGGTGCTCCAAGGCAGGAAAGTAAAGATTCCATTTCTGCGGAAGAAGGAAGGCTTTCTCGTATTGTCTGCACGATTTCTGACCATTTTTCCTCAAGGATAGTAAGACGTTTATTTCTTTCGGAAAGATTATTTTTCTGTGTTTTTTCTTCTAAAGCAATGATACCAGGGGCTGCATCCTGATAGCAATCGTTGACTTTTTTCTCCCATGCGGCATAGTCAAAGGAACGTTCTTTTAAAGAAGTAAAGTCAAAATGTTCCTGTTCAAGCATTTCATACATTTTTGTAACAATAATCATGCCAATACCAACTTTGATGCCATGTAAGACGGGTTTTTTGCCTTCTGCCTGAAATTTCATTTCCCAATAGTGGGAAAGGTGATGCTCGCTTCCGGAAGCCGGACGGGAATTACCGACAAAACTCATAGCGATTCCGCTTAACACAAGAGCTTCGGTAACTGCCTTTATTGCTTCTGGATTACGGTCTTTGATTCTTGTACTTTCTTCCACAACGATTTCAACGGCTTCTTTTACCATATCCGCAATGGTCTTGCAGTAGTATTCCCCAGTGATAATATGCGCCATTTTCCAATCTAAGAGGCAGGTGTATTTTCCAAGGATATCTCCAAGACCGGCAGTAATCATCTCCATCGGAGCCGCAGCGAGAATATCGGTATCGCCGATTACAGCCAGAGGGACGTGCGCCTGATACGTTGTTTTTACATAATCGGTAATGAGGGCGGCTCCAATGGATACAAAGCCATCCATGGAAGGTGCCGTAGCAAAAACCATATAATCAAGACCAAGCTGAAAACTGGAAAATTTGCATAGATCATTCAGAGTTCCAGAGCCAATTGCGATGATAACATCACAGTCTCTTGGAAATGCCATCATTAAAGAACCGAGCGTTTTTTCGTCAGGAACAAGTTCCTTGTCCTTGAAAATATATTTTTTATAGGAAATATTAGCAGTCTCTAATTCTTTTGTAACTTGTGTGCCGGCGGCATTCCATGTATTTACGTCAGCAACAAGGAAAGGATTTTTATATCCAAGTGTTTCGATATGCTTTGGAAGGCGGGCTACGGCATTTTTGTCAATGTCTACAATTTTAAGATTTGTTTTATGTTCTTCTCCACAAGTGCAATTCATGTTGTGTCCTAAGTAGTCGTTCAGATTAAGTTTCGTTGCCATGATAAATACCTCCATAGTTATTGATGTACTCTCGGAGTCTTTCTTGCACTTGCTTTTGTGGCTAATTTTCCACCAGTCGCACCCGAATTTCATCAACGTACGCACCGCGTACGCCTCAAAAATTTGGGCACAACTGACAAAAAATCTTCTCACGAAAACAAGCACAAAAAGATTCCGAGAGTACTATTGCTGTCTGCCAGTGTTCTTTTACCTGTCTATTATGTGATTGGGTGATTAAAATGACGGGTAAATGCTGTGCTGTTGTTTTGATATATCACAGTATACTCACAAAAAATCATCCGTCAATACAGGTGAAAACTGTTGATTACTAATCAAAATCATAGTACAATTAATCAAGAAAATGATTAGTAAAAATGTATGAAAAAATAGGTGCAAACCAGTCAGTTTGATTACTAATCAAGAAGAAAACACGAGAGAAGTGCAATTCTGATTAATTTTTCAAAAATGATTAGTAATGTGCAGTATGAAGAGAAATACAGGGTAGAAAGTCAATTTGGTTTAATTAAAATAAATTTTAGAGGAAATGTAGAATGAACGGAAAGAAACGTACTACAACAAGAGATATTGCAAAAGCATGCTTTGTATCTCAGTCAGCAGTTTCGATGATATTAAGCGGTCGGGAAGATATTCATTTTGCCCCAGAGACAATTGAACGGGTAAAACGAACGGCAAAAGAGATGGGGTACGAATATAGGGGCAGAGCCAAAAAGAAAAAGACAGGGACAAACGATACGATTATGATCATGTGTCCTTCTCTGGCAACACAGTATTATACAACATTGATTCAGTTTATTACGCAGGAAGCACAGGAACATGGGTTGTATACGCTGATAGCCTATACGAATCGTTCAAAAGAAAGGGAAGAATATTACCTTAATATGGCATCAGATACCGGATTTTATGGGATTATCTACACGTATGCGCCAAGAGCGGTATCTTCTTTAAATCATTTATATGAAAAGCTTCCATTAGTCCTGATCAATGACCACAATCCAGATTTAAAGATGGAATTACTAGAACTTGACAGTAAAAAGTCTGGCCGGCTGATTGCAGCACATCTTTTAGAACTCGGTCATCGTGACATCGGTTACATGACCACCCCGCTATCGTCCATAGAAGTGCCAAGACGCAGGCGTTTAGAAGGAATGCAGGAAGAGTATGAGAGACAGGGACTGGATTCTTCTTTCATCCATGTCATTTCAGGGAAAAGAGAAGAACAGGAAACGATTACAGGAAATAAGCATTATGACACCGGATATGGCCTGACAAGAAAATATTTCAAAAAAAGAGAAGATATCTTAAAAAAGAAAGAAGAAACAAATGCAGAACTGGAGAATATCACAGCCTTTGTTGGGACGAACGACTTTGTGGCAATTGGGATTATGGATGCAATCACGAGCCTCGGATACCGCATACCAGAAGACTTTTCTGTATGTGGATTTGATAACACACTTGTAGCTTCTTTCTCAGGAATTTCTCTTACAACGATCGATCATTGTATTGGAGAAAAAGGAGCCTATGCGGTATCTATGCTTAGAAATCAGAGAACCCGCATGGAACAAAAAGACGATAAAAAAGAAAAGAAACGTCCAATCATGCGTTTAGAATATGAACCGCAATTAATAATAAGACATTCCACAGGAAAAAGAAAGTAGTTTACTATTTGATTCATTAGAGAAAACAGACGAAAAAAGAAATAATACCATATCCCATCTGCTCTGTAGTCGCTGTGTTTAAGATGCTTATCCGCATCTTAAACACGCTCCGAAGCCGCATCTGGGATATGGTATTATTTCTTTTTTCTGTGTTTTGGCTCCAGAAGGAATGAATACAATAGTCTTTGAGAGGGATAAGGGGGAGAGGTCAGAAGACTACTGCTTGCTCCGAGCCGCATCTGGAATATGGCATTATTTCTTTTTTCTGTGTTTTGGCTCCAGAAGGAACGAATGCAATAGTCTTTGGGAAAGAGAGGGGAAGGGGACAGAAGGTTGTGGCTTATTCTGATGTCATTTTCACTATGCAGAATCTTTTTTTCAAGTTTCACTGATGATAAGATGATGCCGCAAGCTATTACTTTACATGACAAATTTATCATTATATTGTCGCAATATATCATTTTTCTCTTCGGACGAGATACCTTCCGAGCAAGCAGAAGACTTCTGACCTCTCCCCCCTTAATTCCTCCCCAAAGACTATTGCATTCATTCCTTCTGGAGCCAACAAGCAGAAAATAAAAATATTAGCCCATAGCCAATATAATGTGAGAGCAAGTAAAAATGCCGGCAGGCATACTTTCTGGGTAGCAGAAGACTTCTGACCTCTCCCCCCTTAATTCCTCCCAAAGACTATTGCATTCATTACTTCTGGGGCCAACAAGCAGAAAATAAAAAGAATAGACCATAACAAATGTAATGTGAGAGCAAGTAAAAATGCCGAACAGGCATTTTCTACGCAGTGATATCTTTATATTTGTTATGGTCTATTCTTTTTATTTTCGTCTGTTTTCCTCTCAATGAATCAAATGGTTATTCTCCGTAGAAGTGAAATCCTTCTTCTCGTTGTTTTCTCCGAAGTGACCGTCTGATCTCTGCTCGTTCCCATTCTTTTCTGTCTTCTTCGGATTTTAAGATAAGGCGAGGGAGAATGGCAGGGCGGTTATCTGGTCCGAGACCGATTAGAGTTAGAAAAGCGCGATTGATCAATGCTCTTTTTCCATCTGTATTTTCTACATAAGTCTCTACCTTAACTTCCATGGAAGTATGTCCAACATGTGTGACTTTTCCAATGATGACAATGACATCTCGCTGAAAAGCACCATGTAAGAATTGAAGATTATCAACAGAAGCGGTAGTGACATTCATCTGGGAATGCCGTTTTGCCACGAGTGCGGCAACTTCATCAATCCACTGCATCAGAACGCCTCCAAAAAGGCGGCCTGCATCATTGAGATCAGATGGACGGATGATGTGTACAGTTTCTACAATAGATTCTTGTACCGTTTTAGCACGAAAATTCATAAAAAACCTCCTGGTCTGTTTAATGTACTCTCGGAGTCTTTCTTGCACTTGCTTTTGTGGCTGATTTCCCGCCAGTTGTACCCGAATTTCATTAACGTACGCACCGCGTACGCCTCAAAAATTTGGGCACAACTGACAAAAAATCTTCTCACAAAATCAAGCACAAAAAGATTCCGAGAGTACATTTTATTTTATTACAATCTCATGTTCTGCGGGCCCAAAAGTCAAAACACCGTTCGTGCTTGCACGATAAGGCGTTTGACTTTGAGACCCTGGTGTCATATAAAAATTATATCTCATCCATGCTAGATTAGCAATTTGAAGTTGAATATAAGGAATGCTTTGTGTATGTTTCGTCTGAAAAAAGGATGGGGGCATCATATTAGAATAACAAAAAAATATCATTCATTTTGCGAATGTAGAATAAAAGATGCAAAAAGCCTAAAAAAGAGGTAAAAAATGCATCTAGAGAGTAATCTATTGTGCAATGTGTATTTAAAATGGGTGACCCATTGTTGAAGTTGTATAGATTGTAATGCCCAATATTGAAATTTTCACCAAAAACATATTGTCTATATATGTTATAATGCCGAAAAAAATAAAAAGTATTGCATTATTTTAGTCAAGTGGTATAATACAAACATAAACATTGGGTGACCCATTAGAGGGTATGCAGAGGAGGTGCTGTATCGTTGTTTTTGAAGTTTTTTTTAGCAATACTGCCCATTTTATGGCTGATAATCGCGTTGAGTGTACTAAAAATTGCAGGTCATAAAGCTTGTTTAATCGCATTGGTGATTACGGCAGTATTAGCAGCAGGTTACTGGAAGTTGAGTCTCGTATGTACTGCGACAGCAGGACTTGAGGGCGTGCTTAATGCATTGTGGCCAATCTGTCTGGTTATTGTAGCGGCATTGTTTACATATAATCTGACGTTGGAAACCGGGGCGATGGAGTTGATTAAAAAGATGCTAGCCAGTGTTTCCGTTGACCAGAGAGTGTTACTTTTAATTATCGGATGGGGGTTCGGTAATTTCATGGAAGGTATGGCTGGATTCGGAACAGCGGTAGCGATTCCGGCATCGATGTTGGCAGCGATTGGTATTAATCCGATTCTTTCGGTTATTGCTTGTTTGGTTGTTAACTCCACACCGACAGCATTTGGTTCTGTTGGAGTTCCGACAGTAACACTTGCATCCGTAACAAATCTTGATGTTTTACAGTTGTCAGGAAATGTTGCATTGATTCAGGTAATTCTTACATTCTTGTCACCGTTCTTTATGGTATTTATCGTTGGAAAGGGATTCAAAGCAATAAAGAGTGTATTGCCAATGATTTTAATTGCTTCTCTTTCATTTACTGTACCATGGTTTATTGCTGCTCAGGTAATTGGATGTGAGCTTCCGAATATCATCGGATCGATTATTTCTATGATCTGTATGGTTGTGGCAGCAAGATTTTTAAATAAGAATCCGGAAGAAGAATACAGAGTAGCATTATCTGGTGAAGAAGAAAGCAGTGGATTTACTGCTTCGGAAGGTGTTAAAGCCTGGAGCCCATTTATTTTAATCTTTTTACTTTTGATGTTTACTTCAACGTTATGTCCGCCAATTCATAATCTGATTGCCGATATAAAGACGACAGTTACTGTGTATGCGGGAGAGAATCCTGGTTCTCTTTCCTTTAGCTGGATTAATACGCCAGGTGTTATGATTTTCATCGCCGCAATTATCGGTGGACTGATTCAGGGAGCTTCTTTTGGAACAATGGGAAAAGTTCTTGTAGAAACTCTGAAAAAATACTGGAAGACGATTCTTACGATCTGTTGCGTTATGGCAACAGCAAAGATTATGGGATACAGCGGAATGATTTCTGATATTGCAGCAGCATTAGTTGTTGTAGCAGGTCCGTTCTATCCATTGATTTCCCCATTGGTTGGAGCACTTGGAGCATTTGTTACAGGTTCCGGAACATCTACCTGTGTATTATTTGGTGGATTACAAAGCCAGACAGCGCTCTCTCTTGGACTGAATCCTTCATGGATGGCAGCGGCAAATGTTATGGGAGCCGGCATTGGAAAGATGATCTGTCCACAGGGTATTGCGATTGGGGCCGGTGCGATTGGTGCAGTTGGTTCTGAAAGTGAGATATTAAGAAAAGTATTTAAGTATTTTGTGATTTATGTAGTTATTGCCGGAATTATCTGTTATGCAGGTTCTATGGCAGGATTTTAACCGATGTATTAAGTTAAAGAAATTTTTAAAGAACTTTATTATTTTTTATATAAAGAGGAAATGATTAGGAGGTAGAAATATGTACAATCAGTTGACACCGGAAATTATCGAAGAAATTAAAAAAGTTTCCAATAATGTCTTCATGGGAGAAGAGATTAATCCGGACTATGCGAAGGACGAGATGCCGATTTATGGTACGCATATGCCAGATTTAGCAGTACAGCCACGCTCTACAGAAGAAGTTGCAGCAGTAATGAAGATTTGTTATGAGAATAATATTCCTGTAACACCTAGAGGAGCTGGTACAGGTCTTGCTGGTGGAGCAGTTCCATTATATGGTGGTGTTTTAATTGATATCTCAAAAATGAACAAGATTAAATCCTACGATATGGAAAACTTCGTTGTTGAAATTGAAGCTGGCGTTCTGTTAAATGATTTGGCAGAGGATTGTCAGTCGAAAGGAATGTTATATCCGCCGGATCCAGGTGAAAAGTTCGCATGTGTTGGTGGTAATGTAGCAACAAACGCAGGTGGTATGAGAGCTGTTAAATATGGAGCAACACGTGATTATGTAAGAGCTATGACCGTTGTATTACCAACTGGTGAGATTACACATCTTGGAGCAACTGTTTCCAAAACATCTTCAGGATATTCCTTATTAAATCTTATGATTGGTTCTGAAGGAACACTTGGTATTATCACAGAGTTAACATTAAAGATTATTCCAGCACCAAAAGCTGTTGCATCTTTAATTATCCCTTACGAAGATTTAGAGACAGCACTTGCAACCGTACCTAAATTTAAAATGGCTCACATGAATCCACAGGCGATTGAGTTCATGGAGAGAGAAATCGTACTTGCTTCTGAACGCTATGTTGGAAAGTCTGTATTCCCACAGGAAATGGACGGAATTCAGATTGGTGCATATCTTCTTGTTACATTAGATGGTAACAGTGAGGATGAAGTAGATGCATTGATCGAGCAGGCTGCAGAGCTTGTATTAGAAGCGGGAGCAATTGATGTATTAGTAGCAGATACATCTGCTAAGATGAAAGATGCATGGGCAGCACGTTCTTCTTTCTTAGAGGCTATCATGGAAGAAACAAAGCTTCTTGACGAGTGTGACGTAGTTGTACCTGTTAATAAGATTGCAGAATACCTTACATTTGTAAATAAGACCGGAGAAGAATGTGGTCTTGTTATCAAATCCTTCGGACATGCCGGAGATGGAAACCTTCATATCTACCAGTGCTCCAATGATCTGGAAGAAGAAGAGTTTAAGAAGAGAGTAGATAAATTCTTTGACATTATTTATAAAGAAGCAACAAATTGCGGCGGTCTTGTTTCCGGTGAACATGGAATTGGCTCAGGTAAAGTAAAATATCTTGTTGATTCTGTTGGAGAAACAAACATGGCAATCATGGAAGGCATCAAGAGAGTATTTGACCCTAAGATGATTTTAAATCCAGGCAAAGTTTGCTACCGTCTGTAATATTAAGGAGGAAGAAGAATGAATATTTGTGTTTGTATCAAACAAGTACCTGATACTAATGAGATTAAGGTAGATCCAGTTACACATACACTGGTAAGAAAGGGAGTTCCAAGTATTGTAAATCCTTTTGATACCTATGCACAGGAAGTAGGTGTCCGCTTAAAAGAAAAATTAGGCGGCAAAGTAGTTGTTATTTCCATGGGACCAGAACAGGCTAAAGAAGCAATTAAAACCTGTCTTTCTGTAGGAGCTGACGCAGGATATCTTATTTCCAGCAGAAAGTTCGGCGGATCAGATACATTAGCAACAAGCTATATCCTCTCTGAAGCAATCAAAGCAGTAGAGGAAAAAGAAGGATTAAAATTTGATTTAATTCTCTGTGGTAAACAGGCAGTTGACGGTGATACCGCACAGGTTGGACCGGAAATCGCAGAACATCTTGGACTTCCACAGATTACATATGCATTAGACATCATTGAAAAAGACGGAGATATCCAGGTAAAACGTGAATGTGATGAAGGTTATGATATGATTTCTACACAGCTTCCGGCAGTAGTTACAGTAGTTAGACTTCCTTACGAACCTAGATACCCAACCATCAAGAGCAAAATGGCTGCAAAGAAAAAAGAGATTCCTGTTCTTACAGAAGAAGACATTCCTGCAATCAATCTGGAGCGTTGCGGATTAAGTGGTTCTCCAACAAAAGTAAAGAAGACATATACACCAGTAACAGAAAAGAATGGTGTAAAACTTCAGGATATTGAAGCAGAAGATGCAGCAAAACAGGTTGTTAAATTAATTTACGACGCAAAAATTTTGTAAGGAGGACTGAAGAATGAATCTTGCAGATTATAAAAATATTTGGGTTTTTATTGAAACAGAATGTGGTAAGCCAAAAAATGTTGGTTTTGAATTAATCAACGCAGCAAAACCACTTGCACAGGAAAAAGGCTGTGAATTGATCGCAGTTGTTATTGGTAAAGACATTGAAGGTGTTGCAAAAGATGCCATCTGCTATGGTGCAGATTCCGCAATTATCGTTGATGGACCAGAATATGAATACTATACAACAGATGCTTTTGCAAAAGCACTTGTTGCATTAGTAGAAAAATATAAACCAGAAACATTGATGATTGGTGCTACAAACAATGGTCGTGATTTAGGACCTAGAGTTTCCTGTAGATTAAAAACAGGTCTTACTGCAGACTGTACAGCAATCGCAATCGATGAAGAGACAGGAAATGTTGCATGGACACGTCCTACATTTGGTGGAAACCTGATGGCAACAATCATGTGTCCGGAAAACCGCCCTCAGATGGGTACTGTTCGTCCGGCAGTATTTAAAAAAGGTGCTTATGATGAAGCAAAAACAGGTGAGATCGTAAAAGAAGAGATTACGGTAGCAGCAGATGAAATTCGTACAACCCTCATAGAGAGAGTAAAAGAAGTTGCTGAATCTATTAATCTTGAAGAAGCAGAGATTATTGTTTCCGGTGGACGTGGAGTTGGTTCTCAGGAAAACTTCCAGTTATTACAGGATCTTGCCGATGTACTTGGCGCAACTGTTGGATGTAGCCGTGCAGTAGTAGATGCAGGCTGGATGCCACATGCACATCAGGTAGGACAGTCTGGTAAAACAGTTGCTCCGAAGTTATATTTCGCAATCGGTATTTCCGGTGCAATTCAGCATGTAGCAGGTATTTCCGGTGCTGATACGATTGTAGCAATCAATAAGGATCCAGATGCTCCAATCTTTGATGTAGCAGATTACGGAATCGTTGGAAACTTAAATGAAGTAGTTCCAGCGTTAACAGAAGCATTCAAAGCACAGAAAGCTTAAAGCTTGATAGCATATATAGAAAAAAATATTAAAAAGTTTGTCAATGGCCGACCTTCCTTTAACGGAAGGTCAGACCTGAACATATAAAAGCAATATATTAATCAGACAGAGATTTCTAGTACGATATAAAATGAAATAGCCGTCAGATAATAGTATTGTGAATGAAGTCACAGGCAAATTGTTAAAAAAAAATCAAACAAGCAATTATAACAGCAATAATATTTATTGTGGTATTATTTTAAATTCAATATTTTAAATTCAAAATTAAAAAACAATGTGTTAAAAATGACCGGACAGGAGGAAATAGTTATGAATTTTAGACAGGACGAGGAACATCAGGATATATTAGAAATGGTGCATGACTTTGCAGTAAACGAAGTAAAACCTTTAGCTGCTGAAATCGACAGAACAGAAGAGTTCCCAATGAAGAATGTCAAAATGATGGCTGAAATGGGACTGATGGGAATTCCTTTCCCAGAAGAGTACGGCGGAGCTGGAATGGATACATTAGCATATATCCAGACAGTAGAAGAATTAAGTAAATACTGTGCATCTACAGGTGTTATTCTTTCCGCTCATACATCCTTATGTGCAACACCTATTTATCAGTTTGGTTCCGAAGAACAGAAAAAGAAATATCTTCCTAAATTATGTTCAGGTGAATGGATTGGTGCTTTCGCATTAACAGAACCTAACGCTGGTACAGATGCATCAGGCCAGCAGACAGTTGCAGTAGATGCTGGTGACCACTGGGTATTAAACGGATCTAAGATTTTTATTACAAATGCAGGAGCAGCAAATGTATTCTTCGTACTTGCTATGACAGATAAATCTCAGGGAACAAAAGGTATCTCCGCATTTATCGTAGAAAAAGGATACAAAGGATTCTCTATCGGAAAACATGAAGATAAATTAGGTATTCGTGCTTCTTCTACATGTGAACTTATTTTTGAAGACTGTATCGTTCCTAAGGAAAACCTTGTTGGTGAACTTGGAAAAGGTTTCAAATATGCAATGATGACATTAGATGGTGGACGTGTTGGTATTGCAGCACAGGCACTTGGTATTGCAGAAGGTGCATTAGAGGAAACAACAAAGTACATCACAGAGAGAAAACAGTTCGGAAGAAGAATTTCTCAGTTCCAGAATACACAGTTTGAAATGGCACAGATGCGTGCACAGACAGAAGCAGCTAAGCTTCTTGTATATCAGGCAGCATGTGCAAAAGATGATCATGAACCATTCTCACATAAAGCAGCTATGGCAAAACTTGTAGCAGCAAGAAACGCTATGGATGTAACAACACGCTGCTTACAGTTATACGGTGGATATGGATATACAAAAGATTATCCAATCGAGAGAATGATGCGTGATGCTAAGATTACAGAAATTTATGAAGGTACTTCTGAAGTACAGATGATGGTTATCTCTGGATGGATGGGTGTTAAATAAGGAGTTGAGCAGCATGGATATGAAATTACCTTTTTCAACTACCGGTATGATGCTGCATCTTGACGATTCGATGGACTACGAGGTTTTATCCTCGTCCATCGAGTCCATGCCAAAGAGCGATAAGACAGAAGATGAGATCGTTCTTGATGCAATGGCACATCCGATTGGTTCTCCAAAGCTTTCTGAGCTTGCAAAAGGAAAAGAAAATGTAGTAATCATTTGTTCCGACCACACCAGACCTGTTCCAAGTAAACATATTATTCCCTTTATGTTAAAGGAAATCAGAGAAGGTAATCCGGATGCAAAGATCACCCTTTTAATTGCTACAGGATTTCACAGAGCAACAACGAGAGAAGAGTTAGTTGGTAAGTTTGGAGAAGAAATCGTAGATCATGAACATATTGTTATTCATGACAGCCAGGATATGGACGCAATGGAGAACATAGGAACTTTGCCATCTGGGGCCCCTCTTTTGATTAACAAGGTTGCAGCAAATGCAGATCTTCTTGTAAGTGAGGGATTCATTGAAACACATTTCTTTGCAGGTTTCTCCGGAGGAAGAAAGAGCATCCTTCCGGGAGTATCTAGTAAAGTCACAGTGCTTGGAAATCACTGTTCTAAATTTATTGATTCTCCATATAGCAGAACTGGAATTTTAGAAGGAAATCCGATTCATAAAGATATGGTAGCTGCCAGTAAAATGGCACATCAGAAATATATTGTTAATGTAATTATTGACGCAGATAAAAAAGTGGTACACGCCGTTGCAGGCGATGCGATAGAAGCCCATGCCGCAGGATGCAAATTCCTGCAGGATTATTGTCAGGTAGTTCCTAAAAAAGCCGCAGACATCGCTATTTCAACCAACGGCGGATACCCGCTTGACCAGAATATGTATCAGTCCGTAAAAGGAATGACTGCCGCAGAGGCAGCAGCCAAAGATGATGGTATTCTTATCATGGTTTCCAATTGTGGTGACGGACATGGAGGAGAAGGTTTCTATGAAGCTTTGAAAAACTGCTCCAGTCCGGCAGACCTTATGGAAGAAATCTTAAAAGTTCCACAGGATCAGACAAAACCAGATCAGTGGGAATATCAGATACAATGTCGTATCTTAATGCAGCACAAAGTCATCTATGTTATGTGCGAAGAAAATCGTAAGATGGCACAGGAGATGGGATTTGCTGTTGCAAATGATGTAAACGAAGCTCTTGAGATGGCAATAAAAGAAAAGGGAAAAGATGCCCATATTTCAATTATTCCGGATGGAGTTTCCGTTATGGTAAAAAAACCAGAAAATTAATAGTCAAACATGTTTGCTTAATGTGAAATTCATTTTTCGCATTTTGTAGGCGGGCCTGCAAATGAGCAGCAGGTCCGCCATTTTTTTAGTATAATGATTCGGTAGCAGAGAAATTTGGGATGCGCATTTATTTCCCTTGTATTGTTAATATTTTGCACTTGCAAAAAAAGCAGGAATCCTATAAAATAAACATTTAGAAATAAAGAATGATAAAAATCTAACAGAAATGTGACGGGGAGGCGACAAAAAAATGAATGAATTCACAGATTTTAAAACCTACAAAATGAAGAATAAAAAGATATACCAATATGTATTTGATTATTTTTCTGAGCAGATTTTATCTGGTGAATTAAAGATAAATGACAAGATTTTACCAGAAAGAGAAATCGCAGAGAAGCTGGATGTAAGTCGTAATTCCATTCGTGAAGTAATGCATATGTTAGAAATTAACGGACTGCTTGATTGTCGTCAGGGAAGCGGGAACTATATCCGCTGTGAACCGCAGGAATATATGATACAGTTCATGAATATGGTCATGGCGCTTCATAAAATTGAGTATACAGAAGTATATGATATCCGTATGGGATATGAAACCGTAGCGTTACAGTTAGCGATTAAAAATGCAACAGAAGAGGAAATTGAACAGCTTCATCAGATTTTAATAAAGATGGATGAGGTTGAAGATCCAAAAGAGAGTGGTAGGCTGGATATGGAGTTTCATAACAAGCTGATCGCAGCATCTCATAATCGTCTGATCGTATTATATTCATCAATGATCGCAGAATTAATGAATCGGTTTATCTCAGATTTTCGTGTTCGTATTATGGCAGATCCAAGACAGGCAGAAGCGTTAAGGCGAGCGCACTGGAATATTTATGATTCTTTAGTAGCGAAGGATTTTGTAGCGGGAAGCTTTGCGATGCAGAGACATTTTGATATAGTAGGTGAGAAGCTTGAGTACCTGCAGAAACAATTGGATAATTAAGAGAGAAAACTTCTGTTTATTTTAGCTGACATTGACCGAAATTATGCATTGAGCCGCTTGCGTACGTTTGGCTCGAATTTAAAAATTTCGGTAGAAATAAAGCAAAAATAAACAGAAGTTTTTCTATAAGAAAATGTCTGCTAATAAAAAATGTCTGTTAATTTACCCGATGTAAAAGCAGATATTTCTGCCGGGTAGCCATACCCCCTCGTATATGCCGCTCAGATTTATTGATATCTAAAATATCACGCACCTCTTCAGCGAGATGATGATCGATCTGTGGGAGACGTTCTGTAAGATCTTTATGTACAGTCGATTTACTAACTCCGAATTTTGTAGCAGTCTTTCGTACGGTAGCCTTAGAATCAATAATATATCTTCCTACTTCAATCGCACGTAATTCAATGTAATCTTTCATAATAAAAGTCCTGTCTTAAAATCTTTTTACCATCATATGAAAAAGATAACAAAGACATGCAAAAAACATTTCTGTTTTTGTGTCTATTCTATACTTATCATACGTAACCTACTTCTATTATTTATATGTTCAGTTCACTGCCTTCTGGAAAAAATGATACAAAAAAACACCGTTCTGATGGCTGATAGGAAACGGTGTTCTTGCGAGCAGTCACTATTGAAGGAGGAGGAGTGACTGCTCTATTGGATAATTTAATTGAATAGTTGAGACGAGATGAAATCGTATCACTCATCTTGGCTTAAGTATACCAATTTTCGATAAAAATGTCTATGCATGAGTTTGCCAAGAATAACCGTTTTTTTTCGTTTTTTCTTGGCATTATGAATAAATTGGGTTATATTGCATTGATAGGAGAACAATTATTATGAGCAAAATAACTAATTGTTCCTGAAAACAAACAAAAAATGACGGTTGAAAGACGTATAGAAAGGAATAAAAACGGAAAAAGAAAGTGTTTTACCGTTGTTTTTCTTTTGGTACAATAAAGACAGTAGAATAGGGAAAATAGAATATAGAAGAGAGCTGTGTTATCAATAAGTATTGCGACTGATGGTAAAAAATGAAAATCAGAGTGTGTTTGAAAATTTTTTTGTAATTGAGATAGGTGGATTACTTTTTGCATTTTCAAATATACTCTGGAAAATAAGACTGGAAATAAGGGAGAGCAGTAATTGGATATGCTAGTAAAAAAGGAAAAAATATTTGACAATATCGTAGCAGTTTCTGGTACAAAAAAGGAAGCAATAAGAACGATAAGCAGACTTTGCGCAAAACAGACTATGTTGGATGCGACACAGTTAGAGGAAGCATTCTGGAAGAGAGAAGAGTGGGATTCGACAGGATGTGGTGAGGGGATTGCCATTCCTCATGCAATTATAAAAGAAATTGATGAAGTACAGTTATTTATTGTCCGATTTCGATATCCTATAGAGTGGGAGTCATTTGATGACAAAAAAGTAGATATTGCATTTGCGATTATCGCACCAGAAGAGAAGGGACAGGAAAAATATCTGGTGTTTTTGTCCAGGCTTGCCAGAAAACTTGTGGATGAGAAGTTTATTGCTGATTTTCGTAATTGCAGGAGCACAGAGGCAGTTTATCAGTATGTAAAGAATGAATTGGAATGATTTTGGAATATTTTAAGAATAATGTTCAAAGAGCAATTATAGAGGAAAGATATGAAAATAATTGGAGTTACCAAGTGCCCTACCGGAATCGCACATACCTATATGGCAGCAGCCCGCATAGAAAAGGAATGTGAGAGACTGGGCTATGAGGTGAAAGTAGAAACACAAGGCTCGCAGGGGACGGAAAATAAGCTGACCAAACGGGAGATTGCAAAAGCGGATTATGTAATCATAGCCGCGGATGTAGTAATTGAGGAGCCAGAGAGATTTTATGGCAAGTGGGTTTTAAAAACAAGAATCAAACCGTTATTAAAGAATACACAGGGTGTTTTTGAGCGGTTAGAACAAGATAGTTTCATTATGGGAGGGGCTTCTTTTCAAAATGAGAATAATCAAAACAGAAATGAAAACTCTGGAAATATAGAGAATTTTCAAAATAAAAATGCAAAAGATAAAAATGCTGAAAATACAGAAGATAAAAATATTGAAAACAGAGAAAAAAATGGAGATGCGGTAAACCAAAATATAACGTACCAAAATGCGATAAATAGAAGTAGAATAGTTGAAAATACGCAAGAAAATCAGAAAGCTGAAAAGATAGTCGGAAAAGGCTATAGGCAAGAACTGGAAAATGAACAGTCAATAGCTGGGAACAATAAAGCAAAACAAAGTGATAAAAATAATAAGAATAAGATAGTAAAAACAAAAAAAGAAAAAAAACAGGAGAAAGAGCCCAAAGATCTTTCAGATATTGATATTATAGGACAGCTTATGAATGGAGCCTCCTATATGATACCATTTGTTGTTGTGGGAGGGCTGTTAGTATCGCTGTCGGTATCAATGGGAGCACAGACTTCTGCAGATGGAACGGTTGTCTATATTGGTTTATGGAATAAGATTCATGCTATCGGGAATCTTGCCTTTACGCTGATGTATCCAATTTTGTCAGGTTTTATTGCTTTTTCTATTGCAGGAAGGGCAACCCTTGCTCCGGCGATGATCGGGGCGATGGTGGCAACAGATGGAGAGATTCTTGGAACGGAGGGAGGAACGGGATTTATCGGTTGTATTATTGTCGGCTATCTTGTTGGTTATCTTGTGAAATGGATGAACAGCTGGAATCTTGCTAAGGAGTTTAAGCCGATGATGCCAATATTTATTATTCCGCTGACCGGTGTCGCAGTAGTATCCGCTTTGTTTATATTTGTGGTTGGAAAGCCAGTTACACTGATAACGGATCTGTTAAACAGTTTGCTTGTGGAACTTGCGAAGAATCCTTCCAGTGCAGTTGTGCTTGGTATTGTGCTTGGTGCGATGGTTGGCATAGATATGGGAGGTCCGATCAATAAGGTCGCCTTTTTCTTTGGTGTGACTTCAATTGCACAGGGAAATCTTCAGATTATGGGGATTGTATCTACTTCCATTGCAGTGGCTCCGCTCTCTATGGGAATCGCAGCAGTTGTTGGAAAAGATAAGTTCACACCTGAGGAAAAGAGTGCAGGAATATATACTATATTTATGGGAATCATAGGAATCAGCGAGGGGGCGATACCTTTTGCAGCTTCTGACCCCGGACACGTTCTTCCGGCAGTTGTTGCAGGTTCTGCACTTACTGGAGCGGCTGCTGCTGTGTGCGGCGTGACTTCGGCTGTGCCACATGGGGGCTTAGTTGTGGCTTTATTTAAAGCTACGAACTATATGTCATTATATTTTCTTTGTGTGATGGCAGGAACAGCACTTTCTATTGCAATCGTATTAGCATTTAAGAGACGACAAGAAAAAAATAGATAAAATTCCAGTAGATAGAAAACAACAGTACAAAGTTGACATTTTTTTCAAAAAAATACCCTTTCACATATTGAAATTGCAAGTAAAATGAAATAAAATCTTAAGTTAAGCACATCTTTTGTTCAAAAATAAGTCAAACTATGAGTTTTACATTTTTGAAGAATTTGATAGAATTTTTGGTGAGTGAGGAGTGGTTCGTAAACATGAGATTCACAAGACGGGATATGAAGATGATAGAGTACTTAAGAGATTATGAAGTTGTCGAATTTAAGGCTATGTCAGAGTATCTGGGAGTATCTGTAAAGACTTTGAAGAATCAGTTAAAGGAGTTGTCCGAGACACTGAAAGAATTCGGAGTGGATGTCCAGTTTGTTTCGAGTAATCAAATACTTGTAAAGGGGCATGAGAAGTTTGCGGAAGTGATGAGTGTGAGCATCCCTCGCTTTGAGATGGAATTTGAGAGAAGATTCCTCTTACTTCTGGTACTACATGATAATTTCCTTACCATACAGGAAATTGCAGATGAGCTTTTAGTAAGCAAGTCTTACGCAGAGAAGCATTTAGCGGCAATCATGAAAAAGTATCAGGAAGATATTCAGGCACAGCGGCATTATGGTATCCGCTATGCAGCATCCCAGAATAAGAGAAGAGAGGTATTTGTAAAGATACTTTTTCCATATTTATTCGGGGAGGATTACATCGTAGCTTTGGAGCAGTTTGATAGTCTCCATTTTCCACTGTTTCATTATTTTACAAAGGAACAGATGTTAAGGACAAGAGGAGCAATTCAGGCATTGCAGAGGCTGGAATGGTTTCAGCTTACTGATGAATCCTTGCAGCAGCTTTTCCTTTATATTTTGTTTCTCACGCGTCATGCAGACCGTGAGAATACAGAAAAGCTGGTTGCGGTACAGGAAGATTTTATTAATACGCAGGAATTTGACGGATTGTATGAATGGATACCTGGATGGTGTCAGGAATTTCGTCTGCCGGATTCTAAAGAAGAACTGCGATATATGTATACATTACTGTTATCGCTACGTAAACAAAAAATCGCCTGTCAGGACCAGATTATAGATAAGATGCGGCATCCGATTAAGGAGATTCTTAAAGGAATCAGCGAGAGACTCAGTGCAGATTTCAGCGAGGACGAAGATTTGATTGAGGGGTTATCTTCTCATATTTATACGACGATTCTTCGTGGAAATCATTTGGATGTTGAGACAGATGAATATATGTTAAAGTCCATGAAACGTCAGTATCCTTTTGGATTTGAGATGGCGGCCATTGCGGCAGATTACATAGCAGATATCTATAATCTGTCTATGAAAGAGAATGATCTTATTTATTTAGCCATTCATTTTCAGGCGGCGATAGAGCGAATGAAGGATGCGGGTGAGAAGACGAAAATTATTATTGTCTGTCATTTCGGTGCGGCAGCGGCCAGAATTATCCGCTCTAAAATCGAGAGAAAGCTTGTTGGTGTGGAAGTCACGGGAATGTATTCCCTGCAGGAATTTAAGCAGCTTAAGAATCCAGATTGCGACTGCATTGTGACAACCGAGCGCATTCTCAAAGCTGATTTTCCGATTATCTACATTTCAATGGCTCTTCCGGAGCGTGAGATGCAAAAGATTAAGGAAGGAATTAAAGAAATTCAGGTAAACCATTTATTGGAATTAAATATATTAGAAGCAATTATTCTTCCAATAGAAGAAAAAGATATGGAATCCGCAGTAAAAGCGATGGTACAGCCACTTTTAGAAGAAGATTTTGTAACAGAAGAATATTTGCAGTCTGTTCTCGAAAGAGAGGAGATGTCTTCCACAAGTTTAAACCACATTGCCCTGCCACATGGAAATCCGGCAATGGTTCAGAATACAAGACTTGTCATTGGAAGAATGAATCATCCGATTTTGTGGGATGATTCTAAAGTAAGCTGTGCATTTTTATTCGCAGTATCCTCAGAGATGCTCAAAGAAAAACCGATGCTTTTTAATACATTTTATCGGACGATGGCAGATCCGGAAGTAGAGGAAAGTATCAAAAAACTTCAGATGGAAAAGAATCTTCCAGATGAGGTTTTTAGACAAAAGCTGTTTCAAATATTGAGATAGAGTAACTAATAATTTCTAACAGGAGAGGAAAGGATGTGAAGTTAACATGGTAGGAATTATTCTCGCAACACATGGCAATTTTGCGACCGGTATCCAGCAGTCAGCTTCCATGATTTTTGGTGAACAGCCAAACGTGGCAGCCGTAACACTGCAGCCTAACGAAGGACCGGATGATGTGAGAAAGAAAATGGAAGAAGCAGTTGCATCTTTCGAAGACCCGGAACAGGTGTTAATTCTCGTTGATTTATGGGGAGGTACTCCATTTAATCAGGCTAATGGCCTGATCGCTGGTCACGAGGATACATGGGCAATTGTTGCTGGTCTTAACCTGCCAATGCTCATTGACGCTTACGCTTCCCGTATGATGATGGATACAGCACATGAACTTGCTGTTCAGATTTCCGGAAGTGCAAAAGAAGGCGTTAAGATTTACCCAGAAAGCTTAGAGCCAAAGGAAGAGAAAAAGGTAGCAGCTACTTCTGATGGACAGCCAAGGGGAGCATTACCAGAAGGAACTGTAGTAGGAGATGGAAAGATTAAATATGTGCTTGCACGTATCGACTCCCGTCTGCTCCATGGACAGGTAGCAACAGCATGGACAAAGACTACAGGACCAAACAGAATTATCGTTGTATCTGACGGTGTAGCACACGATGACCTTCGTAAGAGCATGATTCGTGAAGCAGCGCCTCCAGGGGTAAAAGCGAACGTAGTTCCAATCAGCAAGATGATTCAGGTAGCAAAAGATACCCGTTTTGGAAACACAAAGGCATTATTATTATTTGAAACACCGCAGGATGCTCTTGCAGCAATCAAAGGTGGAGTAGATATTAAGGAACTTAACATTGGTTCTATGGCTCACTCTGTTGGCAAGGTAGCAGTCAGCAAAGTATTATCTTTAGATGAAAAAGATATTGAGACATTCGAAGAACTTAAGAAGTTAGGCGTTAAGTTTGATGTTCGTAAAGTTCCAAGTGATTCTCAGGATAACATGGATGAAATCCTGAAAAAAGCAAAAGCTGAATTAGCAAAATAGTATTTAACAATTAATATTAGGAGGAAACGTCATGTCAATTATTTCAATGATCTTAGTTGTTATAGTTGCCTTTCTCGCTGGTATCGAAGGTGTTGTTGATGAATTCCAGTTCCATCAGCCTTTGGTAGCATGTACATTGATTGGTCTGGTAACAGGCAATCTTGAGGCAGGTATTGTTCTTGGTGGTAGTCTTCAGATGATCGCTCTTGGATGGGCTAACATCGGAGCTGCTGTAGCACCGGATGCAGCTTTAGCATCTGTTGCATCTGCTATTATTCTTGTTCTTGGTGGACAGGGAGTAAAAGGTGTAAGTACAGCGATTGCTGTAGCTATCCCTCTTGCTGTAGCAGGTTTATTCTTAACAATGGTTGTTCGTACTCTTTCTGTAGCATGTGTTCACCGTATGGACGCTGAAGCTGAAAAAGCAAACTTCAAGGGTATTGAATTATGGCACATCATTGCCATTTGTTTACAGGGACTTCGTATTGCAATCCCGGCAGCATGTCTTCTTGCAATCCCTACTGAAACAGTACAGAACTTCTTACAGTCTATGCCTGCATGGTTAACAGATGGTATGTCCATCGGTGGTGGTATGGTAGTAGCCGTTGGTTATGCAATGGTTATCAACATGATCGCAACAAAAGAAGTTTGGCCATTCTTCGCAATCGGTTTCTGTCTGGCAGCTATTTCAGACCTTACACTGATCGCACTTGGTGCAATCGCTCTTGCAATCGCTTTCATCTACATCAACTTATCTGAAAAAGGTGGAAACGGAAACGGTGGCGGAAACGTTGGTGATCCACTCGATGACATTTTAAATGACTATTAAGAAGTAAGGAGGGTATAGAAATGGCAGAAGAAAAAATTACTTTATCAAAACAAGATCGTCGATCTGTTGCACTCCGCTCTACTTTCCTTCAGGGTTCATGGAACTATGAACGTATGCAGAACGGTGGATGGTGTTTCGCCATGATTCCGGCGATTAAGAAACTGTACACAAACAAAGAAGATCAGAAGGCAGCTTTAAAGAGACACCTTGAGTTCTTCAATACACATCCATATGTAGCTTCTCCTGTACTTGGTGTAACACTTGCCTTAGAAGAAGAGAAAGCAAACGGTGCGCAGGTAGATGACGCAGCTATCCAGGGTGTGAAAGTAGGTATGATGGGACCTTTAGCCGGTGTTGGTGATCCGGTATTCTGGTTTACTGCTCGTCCGATGCTTGGTGCGTTAGGTGCATCCCTCGCTATGGGTGGAAGTATCTTAGGACCAATCTTATTCTTCGTATTATGGAATGTGATCCGTTGGGCATTCATGTGGTATACACAGGAATTTGGTTACCAGGCTGGTAGCAAGATTTCTGAAGACCTTTCTGGCGGACTTTTACAGAAAGTAACAAAGATTGCATCTATTCTTGGTATGTTCGTACTCGGTTCGCTGATTGAACGCTGGGTAAGTATCAACTTTACTCCAGTTGTATCAAAAGTAACATTAAGTGAGGGTGCTTACATTGACTGGAAGAGCCTTCCAGCAGGAGCAGAAGGTATTAAGACAGCAATTTCCCAGTATGCTTCCGGAATGGCTTTAGAGCCTACAAAGATTACAACATTACAGGATAACTTAGATTCCTTAATCCCAGGTCTTATGCCATTATTACTGACACTGTTATGTATGTGGTTACTTAAGAAGAAAGTTTCTCCTATCGTAATCATCCTTGCATTGTTCATAGTAGGTATCTTAGGACATGTAGTAGGTATTCTGTAATTTAAGTTTAATTAAAGCGGAATAAACAATACAAAGGGGGCTGTGACAAAAATATTTCCGATATTTTTGCACAGCCCTTGCTATGTTATGTATACAAAGGAGGATGCATAATGGCACAATCACTCAATACTAAAGTGGATCTGGTTATGGATGCCACTTCCTTTCACGGAATGAATAATTACGGAAAAATTATGATTGGCGACAGAGGTTTCGAATATTATAACGAAAAAAAGATGAATGACTATATCCAGATTCCATGGGAAGAGGTTGATTATGTCATAGCATCTGTTATGTTTAAGGGCAAATATATTCCTCGCTTCGCCATTCAGACAAAAAAAAGCGGAACCTTTACCTTTGCAGCAAAGAAACCAAAAGAACTTCTTCGTGCGGTAAGAAATTATGTTCCATCTGACCATATGGTTCGCTCCTTAAGCTTTTTTGACGTGTTAAAAAGAGCTTTTAAAAAGTAAATATCAGTGACATCAAGTTAGGGACAAAATACCTTTTGACCTTAACATTTTATGATGGAAGTATTATAATGATTCTGATTGAAACGATTCAGAAAACTTAAAAGTACTTTTTGCTAAAAGGAGAACGAAGATGGCAATTTTAAAATTAAAACCAAGCGGAAAAGATTACATTTGGGGTGGACATAAACTTGTAGATAACTACGGAAAAGAAATGACAGGTGACAGACTCGCAGAAACGTGGGAATTATCCTGTCATCCAGATGGTCCAAGCTTTGTTGCAAATGGCGAAGATGCCGGAAAGACATTAAGACAGTATATTGAGGAACATGGAAAGAAAGTACTTGGAACAAACTGCGAGCGTTTTGAGGACTTTCCAATTTTAACAAAATTCATTGATGCACAGGATAACCTTTCAATCCAGGTACATCCAGATAACGAGTATGCCTTAAAAAATGAAGGGCAATATGGCAAAACTGAAATGTGGTATGTAGTGGATGCAGAAGAAGGTGCTTATCTCTATCATGGATTTAAAAAAGAAATCAGCAAAGACGAATTTGCAAAAAGAATTGAAGAAGACACTCTTCTTGAAGTGTTGAATAAAGTACCGGTCCATAAAGGAGATGTATTCTTTATCGAAGCCGGAACCATTCATGCAATCGGTAAGGGACTTATTATTGCAGAAATTCAGCAGAACTCTAACGTAACGTATCGTGTATATGATTACGGAAGAGTTGGAAAGGACGGAAAGAAGAGAGAACTCCACATCGAGAAAGCTTTGGACGTAACGAATCGTGCACCGGCGAAAAAGGATGGAAGCCATTATCCACATATCGCAGACTGTGATTATTTTACAGTAGATAAGCTTAACCTCGATGGTAAAACCTTTAACAAAATGGAGGGAACTGTTTCGGAAAAATCCTTCTTAAGCATTCTTGTACTTGACGGCGAAGGAGAAATTACCAGTAATGGTGAGTGTGTATCCTATAAAAAGGGAGACAGTATTTTTCTTACCGCCGGAAGCGGAGAATATAGCGTAGAAGGTGTGTGTGATGCACTTTTAACTACAATAAGAGAATAGGGAATTCTGGTTTGCCGCAGGCAAGGTAGACGCTCCTAAGAGAGCTGTTTTTTTGCTGTTGGAAAGAAATCAGAATTTTATGTCGAGAGATTTGAGGATTTTTCAGAGGATTACGATTTTATGAAAGTATAGTATAATAGCAAAAGTATAGTACTCTCATTCGCATTTCCTGATTCTCCATCACTAATTTGTGGGAGTAGAATACACAGAAGCAGAGAAAAAATTGTAAGTTAAGACTTAGAAAGAACAGAAGTCTCGAAGCTCCTAATATGTAAAAATGCGCCTTAGAGCAAGCTCTTAATGCGGACGGGCATTAAGAGTGCAGTGATACGAAGCATTTTTACATATTAGAGGTTTCGGGACTTCGTCTGTTTATTCCCACCTCCTCACTAATTTAAAATAATTTATTGACATAAAGCGTAAAAGTTGCTATACTGTAAATCATATTAAGACTGTAGGAAAATCGTTGAACAAAAATAGTACCTTTTATCCACAGCATACCAGAGAGTCGGGTCAGGTGGAAGCCGATATGTGAGGGAAGAGGGAATGGATTTGGGAGATGCAAGGTGAAAGTAACAGTAGCTGATGCCGCGTCCTCGCGTTACAGGGGTAGGATATCGATGGAAGTTATAAGAGAGCTTTTGTCCGTATCGGATTTAGAGAGAATAACATAGAATTATCTGGAAGAATCTTTGTATATGTTGTCTGGCACATCTTAGGCAGAGCGGATGGCAGGAAATGATTTTTTAAGAATGATTTTAAGTGATTAATTAAGGGTGGCACCGCGGAATATTTCGTCCCTGACGTTTTTTATGAACGTCAGGGATTTTTTTATACTATTTTATCGCCTACAGAAAGAAGGGAGTACATATGAAGCGTATAAGAAGGGCATACAGTAAAACAGTCAGTCTTATTGATGAGACAGCAGTACAGATTTATGGAAGTTTTGTAGGGAAGAGAAGAGGATTTCTTCTTGAGAGTTACGATAAAAATAACGGGCGGTATGTTTTTATAGGCAAGGACCCGGAAGAGGTCATTACAAGTAAAGAAAACGGGCTGCTTATTGCAAGGGCAGATGGCATAACAAAAGAACTTAACGGGAATCCGGTGGATCTTTTAAAAGAGTATTACAGTGATTTTGAAATCCATAAGGATGATGAACAGCTTGCGTTTACAGGCGGTCTTGTCGGTGGTCTTGGCTATGATTTTGTAAGGTATAAGGAGGAGCTGCCGGATAAGAATCCGGATGAGATTGGAATTAGTACGATTTCATTGATGCTTGTTACAGAGTTTTTATCTATTGACCATTTCGCAGAAACAATGACAGCGGTTGTTGTGGAGGATGATACAGAAGCAGGAAGAAAGAAAGCGATGTTCCGCTGTGAAGAAATGGTAAAGGAAGCGTTTGCGAATATCCAGAAAGATGAGAAGTCAGAATTTCAACCAGATGGAAAGATTATAAAGCAGTCAGATACTTTAGAAGAATATAGTGAAAAAGTAAATAAAATCAAACAGTATATTATAGATGGACATGTATTCCAGACGGTACTTTCCCAGAGATGGACGATTGAGACGAAACAGAAAGGTTTTGATCTGTATAAAGAATTAAGAGAGATCAATCCTTCTCCGTATATGTATTATTTTAATTTTGAACAGTTTGAGATTATCGGAAGTTCTCCGGAGATGCTTGTTAAGCAGAAGGATAATAAGGTGTTGACCTGTCCGATTGCGGGAACAAGACCTCGTGGAAAAAATGAGGCAGAAGATCAGCTGCTTGCGGATGGATTGATGAAAGATCCAAAGGAGAAAGCGGAGCATGTGATGCTTGTTGACCTTGCAAGAAATGATATGGGGCGCATCGCAGAGTTTGGAACGGTAAAGGTAAAAGATTTCATGCATATTCAACGATATTCGCATGTAATGCACATTGTTTCGCTGGTAGAGGGAAGAAAAAAAGGGGAGTTCCATCCGCTTGATCTTGTAAATGCTTTTCTTCCGGCAGGAACTTTAAGTGGAGCGCCGAAGGTAAGGGCGATGGAGATTATTGATGAACTCGAATCCGTAAGAAGAGGACTTTACGGTGGAGCGATCGGTTATATTGATTTTAACGGCGATATGGATTTCTGTATTACGATACGAACGATGATTAAAAAAGGGGATAAGGTTTATATTCAGGCAGGAGCAGGTATTGTAGCAGATAGTGATCCGGAAAGTGAATATAACGAATGCTGCAACAAAGTAAGGGCGCTTGCCAAGGTATTAGTTCAGGAGGAAAATTTATGATATTGCTGATTGATAATTATGATTCTTTTACCTACAACTTATATCAGTATATGGGAATCTTTGAAAAAGACATTAAGGTTGTTCGAAATGATAAGGTGACGATAGAAGAAATAGAACAGTTAAATCCGGATAGAATCGTTCTTTCACCGGGACCGAAAAGTCCGAAAGAAGCAGGAATCTGCATAGATGTTGTAAAACATTTTTATCAGAAAAAGCCGATTCTTGGTATCTGTCTGGGACACCAAAGCATCGGAGCAGCATTTGGAGCTGAAATTGTTCATGCAAAGGAACTGATGCATGGAAAACAGTCTTTGATCACACAAGATGGAAGAGGAATTTTTGAAGGAATTCCAAGTCCGGTGCATGTAGCAAGATATCATTCTCTTGCGGTAGATGAAAAGACGCTGCCGGACGTTTTTGAAATATTGGCAAGAACAGAAGATGGAGAAATTATGGCGATGCAGCATAAAGAATATCCGTTAATTGGAATTCAGTTTCATCCGGAATCTATTTATACCGATCATGGCAAAAAGATGATAGAGAATTTTTTGAAATTATGATAAGTACTCATGACAAAAAAGAGGTGACATAAAAACGATGATTTTAGATGTAATTGTAGAAGATAAGAAAAAGAAATTAAAAGAGCATAAAAACCGCATCAGTGAAGAAAAAATGAAAGAGCTTGCACTTGCCTGTGAAAGAAAAAGTATTTCTTTTTATGAAGCGCTGGCAAAGCCGGGATTATCCATCATCGGAGAGTTTAAAAAGGCTTCTCCAAGTATGGGTAAGATTAAGATGACGATGGAGCTTACCGACAGAATTGATGAATATAATGAGTCAGTAGATGCCATTTCCTGTCTGACAGAAGAAGACCATTTTCTTGGAAATACAGAATATTTTAAAGAAATCAGAAAGATTTCGCCACTTCCGATGATACGAAAGGATTTCATCATTGATCCATACCAGATTTATGAGGCAAAAGTAATCGGAGCGGATTGTATCCTTTTGATTGCGGCAATTCTTTCAGATGATCAAATGAAAGAATATGATAAGCTTGCGGCGAAACTTGGTATGGATGTGTTAGTAGAAACACACGATGAAGAAGAAATGGAACGGGCATTAAAAATTCATCCAAAGATTATTGGTGTAAACAACAGGAATTTAAAGGATTTTACGATTTCTCTTGAAAATACAAAAAGACTTCGTCCGATGGTTCCAGAAGGAACGGTATTTGTTTCAGAAAGTGGTGTGACAACAAAGGAACATATCGCATTTTTAAAAGAATGCAAAGTGGATGCCCTGTTGATCGGAGGCGCTTTTATGTTATCGGAACATCCAAAAGAGCTGGCGGCAGATTGGAAGGCTTTATATGACAAAAATTAAAATATGTGGAATGACTTGTGAGGAAGATATTAAAGCAGTGAACAAGTATTTGCCGGATTATATTGGGTTTGTTTTATTTTTTCCGAAAAGTAAACGAAACATTTCGATAAAACAGGCAAAAGAGCTGCTTGCCAAGGCAGATAAACGAATAAAAACAGTAGCAGTCGTTGTTTCACCGACAATAGAACAACTACTGCAGATTGAAGAAGCTGGATTTGATTCTATTCAAATTCATGGAACTATGACCAAAGAAGTCTATGAACAGTGTCAGCTTCCGATTTTAAGAGCATTTAATATTTCCAATGTGGAAAAGTTAGAAGAATATGAAATAAAAGATAAGATCAAAGGGTATGTATTTGACAGCAAGAATCCAGGAAGCGGAGAGACATTTGACTGGAAACTGCTTGATCATATCAGACAAAAACAAAAAACAGAGCTTTTCCTTGCGGGTGGAATCGATGAAACCAATGTAAAACGGGCCATTTCTGAAGTTGACCCGGATGTGATCGATTTAAGTTCCGCAGTAGAAAAAGTAAGCAAAGATGGAGCTTTTTGTGGAAAAGATCCGGAAAAAATAAAAACAATAATAACAATAGTACATGGTCAATAAAAGATAAAGCAGGAATATTGACCGGAAAAAGGTGGCGGGACAAAAGGCTCATGCCGCAATAAAAGAAAGGACTTTATTATGCAGAATAAGAAATATGGTGAATACGGTGGACAATATGTAGCAGAATCGCTGATGAATGTTTTAAAAGAATTGGAGTCAGCATATAATGAGGCGATCAATGACCCTGAATTTATTAAAGAATATCATTATTATTTAAAGGAATATGTAGGCAGAGAAACGCCGCTTTACTTTGCAGAAAAGCTTTCAAAAAAGTATGGTACAAAGATTTATTTAAAGCGTGAAGATTTAAACCATACCGGTGCCCACAAAATTAACAATGTAATTGGACAGATTCTTTTAGCGAAGCGTATGGGTAAGAAAAAAGTAATCGCAGAGACAGGAGCTGGCCAGCATGGTGTGGCAACTGCGACCGGAGCAGCCCTTTTTGATATGGAGTGTACGGTATTCATGGGCGAAGAAGATATGGAACGTCAGGCATTAAATGTGTTCCGTATGGAGATGCTTGGAACAAAAGTGGAATGTGTAAAGAGCGGAAGCCGCACATTAAAAGATGCAACAAATGAAGCAATCCGTACATGGGCAAAAAATGCAGAAGATACTTTTTATATCATTGGTTCAGCCGTAGGTCCGCATCCATATCCTCAGATGGTAAAAGAATTCCAGAGAGTTATCAGTGTGGAAACAAAAAAACAGATTCTTGAAAAAGAAGGAAGACTTCCGGACTGTGTACTTGCCTGTGTAGGTGGCGGCTCAAACTCCATCGGAATGTTTGCAGAATTTATTGATGAAAAAGATGTAGAATTAATCGGTGTTGAAGCAGCAGGCTTTGGAATTGAGACAGGAAAACATGCCAGCGCCTTTGCTTCCGGAAAAGCGGGGGTTCTTCATGGGATGCGTTCTTATCTGCTCCAGGATGATGACGGAAATATTCAGATTGCAAGTTCGATTTCTGCAGGTTTAGATTATCCGGGAGTTGGACCGGAACATGCATATCTCCATGACAGCAAAAGAGCAACCTATGTTTCAATCACAGATGATGAGGCAATGCAGGCACTCAAAGAACTTTGTCGTGAAGAAGGAATCATACCAGCAATCGAGAGCGCACATGCGATCGCTTATGCATTAAAAAAAGCAAAAACAATGAACGAAGACCAGATTATGGTAGTAAATCTTTCAGGGCGGGGAGACAAAGATGTACATACTATTGCAGAGTATTTTAAAGAGAAATAGAAAAGAAGAATAGAAAAGAGAAATAGAGACAAAAAGATTCCAAGAGTACAGTATTCTCACAGGGAGGACAGAAAACATGAATCGTATTGAAAAAAGAATGGAAGAATTACAACAAAAAAATGAAAAAGCATTTGTAACATATATGACAGCCGGTCTGCCGGATATGGAAGGAACGAAAGCATTAATAAAAGCACAGGACGAGGCAGGGATTGATATTATCGAGCTTGGAATACCGTTTTCAGATCCAACAGCAGATGGTCCGGTTATTCAGGATGCATCCTATCGTTCCATCTGTAAAGGAACAAACGTAAAAGGCGTATTTACTGCTGTAGAAGAAGTAAGAAAAGATTGTGAAGTACCTATCGTATTTATGATGTACTATAATACAATTCTTTATTATGGCGTGGAAGCATTTGCTAAGAAATGTGCGGAAACTGGCGTAGATGGTCTCATCATCCCCGATCTTCCAAAAGAAGAACAGTTTGAACTGGCAGAGGCACTTGAACACACAGAAAATGCCCCAATCCTTATTCAGCTTGTCGCACCGGTATCCGCAGACAGAATTCCTATGATTTTAGAAAATGCAAGGGGATATGTATATTGTGTATCTTCCATGGGCGTAACCGGACAGGCGGCACATTTCCATAAAAACGTAAGAAACTATCTGGAAAGTGTAAAAGCGGTATCAAAGATTCCTGTTATGATGGGATTTGGAATCCGCACTGCAGAGGATGTAGCCGGATTAAAAGATACGATTGATGGCTGCATTGTCGGAACACATTTTATTGAACTTATGGAAGAAAACGGTTATAATCTGGATGTGGCAAAAGAATATATCCGTACATTCAAGAAGGAATTAAACGCTTAGAATATTTTTGCAAATGGACAAAGACAAGAAAGTGGCATATAATAAATGCGGCTTTTTTGTTTTTTCATGAATTCTAAATGGATTGTAAAATGATACAAATAAAAGAACATCGAATAAAGAATATCTAGTTAAAAGAAGATCTAGTTAGGAAAGGAGTAAGTTACTGTTTATAACTTTTTATGAGTTTTCAGTAGTAGATGAATTAGGGCAATGAAAAAAGAAGTAAAAACAAATGTAATGCGTATTCTTGAAAAAGAAAAGGTAGATTATGAGGCACATTATTATCCGCATGGGAAAGAAGCAGTGGATGGCGTGACGGTAGCAGAACTTACCGGACAAAATCCTGATTATGTTTTTAAAACGCTTGTAACTGTAAGTAATAAAAAGGAATACTTTGTGTTTGTTATTCCTGTAGCGGAAGAACTTGACTTAAAAAAAGCTGCCAAAGCCGTTGGAGCAAAATCTATCGAAATGATTCATGTAAAAGATATTAATAAAATTACAGGATACATTCGTGGCGGCTGCTCTCCAGTTGGCATGAAAAAACAGTTTGTTACAACATATCATGAAACAGCACAGAACAATCCTGTGATCATGGTAAGTGGAGGAAAGATTGGAACACAGGTAGAATGTAAACCAGATGAACTGTTAAAGATTACGAAAGGACAGTACGCAGATATTTGTAAAGATTGATCTTTCCACAAACAGCTATTTTAGCTGTGGCAAAGCAAAGAAAAAGAAACGGCACCTTTTAGATATGGTCATATAGTATCTAAGAGGATGTCGTTTCTTTTTTCTATTTTAAAAACAGTTTTTAATAATGTCTGGATCAAGTCCATTTTTACAGGTTGCTTTTCCTACTGCAAAGTACAGGACTGCTCCGGCAAGAAGCCCCCATACGACAGCATTAATTCCGGCAACATGTACATTATAATAGCAGAATACATAAGTGGCGGCGGCACCGATTGAACTGCTGACGGCTGCCTGCTTCGTTCCTTTTTTCCAGAATAGTCCGCCGATAAGAGGCCAGAAGAAGCTGCATTCCAGACCGCCTAAGGCAAATAGGTTCAGGAAGAAAATGATATCCGGTGGGTTGATCGTAAGTAAAATAACGATAACGCCGAAGGCGAAAGTAACAAGTGTGCTTAACTTTCCGACATTTTTATTATAGGAAGCCACCTTTACCGGGTCATCTTTTACGACATAGTTACGCCATAAATCTTTCACGATCGCGGCAGAAGCAAGAATCAGAAGCGAGTCGGCTGTAGACATTACAGCTGCCATCGGAGCGGCAAGGAACGTTCCGGCAAGACCGACTGGCATAATCTTTTGAACAATGTATGGGATAAAGTAATCAGAGGTTGGAAGATTATTTGTATCCACTAATGCACCTGCCCATGTACCGGCCATATGCATGCCGACAATGATAAAACTACAGGTGATTGCTCCGATCCACATAGCGGAATGAAGGCTCTTCGTGTTCTTAAAGCCCATCGCTCGGACAGCAGTCTGCGGAAGTCCGAGCGTACCAAAACCGACAAGAACCCAGAAGCTAAGCAGAGTACCAGGAGTATATACAGAGAAAAGATCGTCATACACACCGGGAAGATTCTTCGCAAGTCCTGCATCAATTCCGGCAAGTCCTCCCCCTGCTTTTAATACAAAGAAAATAAACAAAAACGTACCGATGCACATAATAATTCCCTGAATCGTATCTGTGATAGCAACGGCACTGAAGCCGCCAAAAGAAGTATAAATAATAACGACTGCGCCAAAAATCAACAGAGAGACGACATGATCAAGCCCGGTAATAGAAGAAATCAAAGTCGCTCCGCCGGTAAACTGTCCGATCATCTGTGCCATAAAAAATGCGACCATAAGTAAACTGGTAATAATAACTAAAGCATCACTTTTATAACGTGCCTTCAGATAACCGACAACGGTAACGGCACCAGTTCTTCTTGAGACCATTGCCAGCTTATTACCGAGCACACCTAAAACTAAAAATGTAACCGGGACCTGCACTGTAGCAATCCATGCCTGTGCGTATCCATAAGTAAGTCCTGCGGCACCTGGACCGGATATAAAAGAACTGACGGAAGTGTAAGTTGCCATAGTGGTCATAGCTAAAAGAAGACCATTCATATTTCTCCCGCCAATAAAAAACTTTTTCTCAGAGGATACATGCTGTTTACTTCCCTGCCGTTTGCTGAATACAATACCGATAATCGCATTTAAAGCAAGGTAAATAACAAAAATACCAAGAATGACTTTCTGATCTGCAGACATTATTCTTCTCCCTCCTCTTCATCATCATATTCAAAATCAATAAATACATGCTTTAACAAATACCATACCCCAAGTAAAGAGAGTACGATCGTACCTAACGTTGACACACTGAACCATGCTGGCATACCGAGAAAGTAAAGACCACTTCCGTTTAGTAAAAATGCACTTAAAATATGCCATGCACAACAGATGGCAACAACAACTAATGTTCCACGAATTTCGCGGATACACTGTTCGTGTTTCTCCTGTTTCGTTAAATTCTTCATCTTTAAAATCTCCTTAATTAAAGGTCAGAGTCGTAAAAAGATATCTGCCACAAATATTATCGTATAAAAAAGAAAGAAAATCAATAAAATTACGAAGGAATTTCTTTATTGGACGATTGCCTTTAGATATCTATTGAAAAAATACAGAATATGAGATATTATCTCAGTCGAGAAGACTCCCACCTCTTTCAGGTGGCGAGTGACTGCTCGACTTGAATTTACGACAAAGAAAAACTGTTAAGAAAAAGAATAAGAAAAATAAGATAGCTATGAAAAGTATTTACAAGAAAAAGGTACACCTGTTGCTGCTCGCAGTTTTGTGCCTGACCGTTTTATTATTTATACCGCAGAAAGTACAGGCAGCGGCAGTGAAAAAACCTTCGCAGGTAAAGAATCTCACAGTGAAGCTTACTGCAAAAAGAGCGGCAAAGCTTACCTGGAAAAAAGCAGCGCATGCGAAGAAGTATCAGGTATACTGCTCAGTGAATGGCGGCAAGTATAAAAAGATAAAGACAACAAAAGCAGCCTCCGTTACACATAAAAAGCTAAAGACAGGTGCAGTTTATGTTTATAAAGTAAGGGGAATCAATCAGGGCAAAAAAGGCAGTTATTCTTCTGTACAAAGAATCCGTACACTGGCGGACACCAAACCGGGACTTTCGGCTGCGGTAACCGGTACAACAGCAGTTTTGGAATGGAATAAAGTAAAGAATGCGACCGGATATTACTTATATAAGACCGGAGCCAATGGAAAGTGGAATAAGATAACAGCAGTAAAAGAAAGAAGCTATGTTGTAAATGGTCTTGAGTTAGGCGGGGTTTATAGTTATAAAGTTGTGCCGTATTTAAGTGCAAATGGAAAAACATTTAAAGGCAGCAGCTCAGTAAAGAAGATTACAATGCCAGCTTCCGGCTGGTTATTAGACTACGTGCAGCCATATGCGAAACCATTAAGCTATGAAAGCTACAATGCACGTGCTTTTACGATGAGAGGCACTTCCTATACGCATGGGTTTGCAGTAAGAGGAACGCTGCGCAATGATGAAGGAATCTATTTTAACTTAGGAGGAAAATACACTTCTCTTACTTTTAAAACAGGTATAAAAGATGGGAAGTATATTGCTCGAAGAAGACCAGCAAAGGTAACGATCAAGGCAGATGGAAAAACTATAGAAAACGGAACATTTGAAATTAAGGATGACGAAGCGTTCTCCATACATACGATTAATGTAAAAGGATGTAAAGATTTAAGAATTTATATTGTACCAGAGATATCATTAAGCTTCCCGATACAGAATATGGATTTGCAGATGTAAAGCTCAGCAAATAAAATTAACCCCTTGACATTTTCCTCAAAAAGTATATAATAGTGATACTACGGTTCAAAGAACCCTTATGGGGGCTTGTACTGGTTTCGACGGGGATTTTGAACGTGGGGCAGCCATCTGTGGTCCGGGACCACATTAAAACTCGGAACTAAATATAAACGCTGAAGATAATTTAGCATACGCTGCCTAGTTGCAGCTGTCGGCCTTAGTTTCCCCACAGATTAAGAGTCCGGCACCGAATATGTGGGACACTCGTATTCCAAAGCTTTGCGGAGTATGAAGTAATATGAAGCTACTGAAATCCGGAGTTTGTCTTTAGACGCCGGACAGAGGGAATGTTAAAATAGAGACTGTGATGGGAGATACCGTACGGAATAGGTTTTCGGACAGGGGTTCGATTCCCCTCAGGTCCATAAGAGACCCATGAAATATGACTTATTTAAGCCATATTTCATGGGTCTCTTTTTCTTTACTTACATCATTTTGCCTACTGGCATTATATCATATGCATTTTTTTCTGTAAGTTGTTATTCTGTATTGCGATATTCCCCAGATAATTATTCAATGCAACAATATAATAAAGTCGAAGAATAATAGTGTGGATTCATTATGATATTTGCAAAACGTGATAGGATTTTTTGTTTGCAAACTTTTTCTTCTTATTGTAGAATAGAGCGGATACTTCATATGGAAGAAAAGAGAGGACGAAAGAATGAATGCAAAAGTAAAGGGAATCACCTATGCTCTTATTGGAGGAACATGCTGGGGATTGTCCGGTATCGTAGGGAAACTCCTTTTTGATACAAGAGGGTTGAATGCACAATGGCTTGTGACGGCAAGACTTATTATTGGTGGGCTTATTATGTTGTTCATTGCCTTTTTGCAGAAAAAAGAGAAGATTTTTGATGTATGGAAGAATAAGAAGACGGCATGCAGTATGCTGTTATTTGCAGCATTTGGAATGTTAGCGTGTCAGCTTACGTATTTTTTATGTGTGCAGTATTCTAATCCGGCAACAGCGACAGTGCTTCAGTATACTTCGCCGGTCATGATTATGATTTTATGCCTTTTCCTTGATAAAAAGCTGCCGAGAATAATAGATATCCTTGTTCTGATTGCTGTGGTTGCAGGTGTTTTTCTTATGTCAACGCATGGGGACATCCACACTCTTGCGATTTCACAAAAGGCATTGATCCTTGGAATGATAGCGGCAGTTACGATTGTATTTTATACGGTATGGCCGGTAAGTCTTTTAAGAGAGTTTGGATCCCCGTCCGTTATTGGCTGGGGAATGTTTCTTGGTGGAATCATGCTGGCACCATTTTCAAAATTTTGGGTACTATCCGGAAAGTGGGATGGGTATACGGTAATATTAGTTGGAATCGTTATTATTTTTGGAACCGTATGTGCATTTACCTGCTATTTAAAAGGAGTCATGTATTTAGGACCGGTAAAGAGCAGTCTGTTTTCCTGTATGGAGCCGCTTGTCTCAACAATTCTTACAATCACAGTACTGCACCAGACATTTGCTATGGCAGATCTTGTCGGAATTGCAGTCATTATTATCAGCGTGACTTCGTTAGCGGTAAATGATGTGATTGAAGAAGCAAAGACACATAAAAAGAATCAAACAAAACAAACGGAACAAAAAGAATGAAAAAGTCAGAAAAACGTACTAAAGTATATTTGTTAGATAGAACTAAAATAGCAGATCCGGTAAGTTTTTCTTCGTGGAAAGACTTTCTTCCGAAAGGACGATGGGAAAAAACAGTCCGTCCGGTAAGAGAAGAAGACAGGAAAACGGAGCTTGCTGCCTGGCTTTTGTTGTATCATGCCTTAAAAGAATGGGGAATCCCGGAAGAAAGTATTCATGCAGACGGGGCATACTGTTATGGAGAGCATGGCAAACCGGAACGAAAGAAGAAAGAAGTCTGTTTTAATCTTTCACATTCCGGAAAGTATGTTATGTGTGTAGTGTCGGATGTAGAAGTCGGTTGTGATATTGAAAAGATTCAGAAAGTAAGATGGAAGCTGGCAAAGAGATTTTTCTCTGAAGGAGAATATGATATTCTGGAAAAGTTAAAAGAAGAAAGTCCGGGGGCAGAGGAAGAACTTTTTACCCGGTTCTGGGTGTTGAGAGAAAGCTATGTAAAGAAAACGGGCGAGGGGCTTGGAATCTCGCTTGAGGGCTTGGATTTTTCGGGGATATCAGGTTATAAAGGAAAAAAGAATGGGAAAGCTTTAAAAGAAAGATTTTTTGAATGGGAATATGACGGATACCGGATTGCGGTTTGTGAGGAAAAAGACGGTGAACCGGAACTTGTTGTATGCAGCCGGACTATTGACAATTGTTTTCTTTAATAATATAATTTGTAACTATGCAGAGCCATGCAGATTTTCAATAAAAAGGAGAGGGACGATGGCAGTAGAAGGAACAAAGATCAAAGAGATGATGGAAGGAAAGACTCTTGAGAAGGATAATATAAAGAAGATGTACGATATGGTGCAGAATGCATCAGAACCGGAAGAGAAGAAGAAGGTTATGAAACATTCTGTTTTTTTTATTGGACAGCTTCCATTAAAAGAGAATCATATTGTTGATTTAGAACAGACAAGAAGAATTGTAAATGGAAGTGTGCCATTTGCAGAAGTAGACACTTATATGGATTATTTGTTAAAGGGACTTTCTACGCAGAAGCTTCTTTTAGAGAAAGAAGATGGCAGCTATGAAGTGAATACGAAGTATGAGAAGTCAGTGATAAAGGTTCGTAAGATTGCCAGAGCATTTCAGCTTGAGCAGGAGAAAGCATTAGAAGCAGGAATCCCTAAAGCAAAGAAGATGTACCAGATGGGAACAAAGTACTATCATTCCGGACAGTATGGAGAAGCGGCGGCCTGCTTTATGAATGCGGTTGAACTGGCAGAATACCGTATGGCTTACTATAGCCTTGGTTTACTGTACTTTAAAGGACAGGGTGTGGACAGATCTCTTGAGAAAGCGATTTATTATGCCAGAAAAGCGCTTGTAAAAGGTGCGGTGATCGCACAGGAACTTGAGCAGGAGATTTTAGAGGCGATGAACGCTTAAGTGTGTAAGAATATCTATACATTCTTGAAAGTGATCAGGATTGATAATCAAGATTACTTAAGTGAAAAGTAGTTAAAAAGAAGATTAGTTTAAAACTAGAAAGGATATATTTGATTATGAAGAAGTTTGCAGTAATTGCACTTGCAGCTGTTTTATCAATGACGCTGTTGACTGGATGTGGTAACAGTAAGAAGGCAGCGGAAGCGACAACAGAAGTAAAAGAAGAAACGGTGGATTATTCAAAGGGACTGAATGCGGACGGAACGTTAGAAGGGGTAAAAGCATCTGACTATGTAACAGTTTGTGATTATTCCTCTTTAAAGATTGCGAAAAAAGATATAGAAGTATCTGACAGTGATGTGCAGAGCCAGATTGATTCTATTTTATCTAATTATAAGAAGCAGGTTACAGACCGTAAAATAAAAAAAGGTGATGTAGTCAATATTGACTATACAGGAACGATCGATGGCAAAGAGTTTGATGGCGGCTCAGCTACCGGTGCAGATCTTACGATTGGTTCTGGAACCTTCATTGATGGTTTTGAAGATCAGCTAATTGGTAAAAAGCCAGGAGAAACTATACAGGTAAAAGTAACGTTTCCGAAGGATTACACGAATGCAGATGTTGCCGGAAAAGATGCGGTGTTTGAAACAAAGATTAATTATATCGAAGAGGAACAGAAACTGACGGATCAGTTTGTAAAAGAGAACTTAGCAGATTCTTATGGTGTTACGTCAGCAAAAGAAATGAAAAAGAAGATTAAAGATGAGATTTACAAGTCAAACAAGACAGATTATATCTGGAATCATATGATTGAGAAGAGTACGTTCAAAGAAATTCCGGACCAGCTAATTAACGATCGTATCGATGTTCTTGTAGACGGATTAAAGGCAGAGTTAAAGTCATCGAATTATTCTTTAAAAGATTATCTTTCTGCATATGGTATTGAAGATGAAGATGCTTTGAGAGAGCAGTATAAGAGCAGCTGTGAAAGTACAGTAAAAGTATTCTTAGTTGCAGATGCAATTGCAGCAGAGAAGAAGATTGCTGTAACAGACGATGATATCAAAGAATATTTTAATGGGGAAGATACGGCAAAGTATGAGAAGCTATATTCTAAACCGTATTTAAATCGTGTCGTATTAAATGATCTTGTATTAAAAGAAATCGAGAAAACTACCACAGTGAAATAATTAATAAAAATCATATGGCTGCATTGGCAATAGACCGATGCAATCATATGATTTTTTAATTTGTTTCATAAAATCAAGTATATCAATTTCGGCAGGGTATGGCAAGATACGAGGGCAGGAAAAGGCACAATAGTTAGAAGGTAAAGAATAGAGAGTAAATTGCTGTTGACAAGAAGGTATACAATATGGTAAATTTTAAGTTGATAGTTAACAAATGGGAATGCTTGTATTGTATGAGAATCAGGATGTAAAGTGACAAGTAAGGGAGCTGCATTTAGATGACAAGGGAAAGTTTCTAATGCGGCTTTTATCGAGCCTATAAGTTGTAAAAAAGTAAATAAATCACAGCAAAAGTTATAACAAACTATAAATGTGGGGAATAATGTTTGTATATATTGGTGTAATGATTACTTTAAAAAATATGGACTAGTATAGACTTAAGAAGATGGCTTGTATTTAAGGGGAAAGAAGGAAAATAATATGGCGTTAAGACGAAGAAACCGACTACGGTTGGGGGATTTGCTGATTCAGCAGAACGTATTGACGGAAGAGCAGCTTAGAGCAGCATTGCAAATGCAAAAGGGGACGAATAAAAAGATTGGTGAGATTCTTGTTGAGGAAGGTTTCATCACAGAGGAAATGATTGCCCGAGCATTAGAGGCGCAGATGGGGCTTAAGACGGTACAGCTTCGTGGTCTTACAGTGCCAAGGGAGATAAAGAAGCTCATTGATGTAAAACTACTTAAGAAGTATACGGTTTTTGCTTTTGAGGTTGATCCGTATAATGCAAATATTCTCCATCTTGCGATGGCAGACCCTCTTGATATGGAGGCAATTGATGATATCGCTATCGTAACGAATATGCAGATTGAGCCGTACATTGCGACAAGAAGAGATATTAGGTCGGCAATTGATCGGAATTACGGTGATGCGGAGAATATTGATGCGGTGAATCGTTTCGCAAGAGAAAGAGCACAGCTTCGAGGGAATGTGGCAGTGACATCAGATGACAGTGAAATTGATGATGCACCGATTGTACAGCTTGTCCGTTCTATTTTAGAACAGGCAGTAAGACAGAGAGCCAGTGATATTCATATTGAAGCCTTAGAGAATAAGGTGCGGGTACGTTACCGGATTGATGGTGCGTTATGTACCAAGATGGAATATGATAATAGCCTGCTTCCAGCTATTTCAACTCGTATTAAGATTATGGGAGGTATGGATATTGCGGAGAAGAGAAAACCACAGGACGGAAGATTGTCTCTCGTGATAGATGGACAGGAATATGATATTCGAATTTCTTCTGTGCCGACAGTATATGGGGAGAAGCTTGTTCTTAGAATTTCGTCGAAGATAAATTTGACAAAAGATAAGAAAGATTTGGGATTTGCACCGGATGAGCTGGTGAAATTTGATCATATGATGTCGCATCCATATGGGATTATTTTTGTAACTGGACCAACGGGAAGTGGTAAGTCTACAACACTCTATACTGCTCTTTCTGAACTGAACAAAGATGAAGTAAATATTGTTACGGTAGAAGATCCGGTGGAGGCAGCATTAGAAGGTATTAATCAGATTCAGGTGAATAATAAAGTGAATCTTACCTTTGCAACGGCACTGCGTTCGATTCTTCGCCAGGATCCAGATATTATTATGATTGGAGAAATTCGTGATAGAGAGACAGCATCTATTGCGGTACAGGCATCAATTACGGGACATTTGGTCGTATCTACCTTACATACGAATAATGCGACAGGAACCCTTGACAGAATGGTCGATATGGGAGTGGAACGATATATGTTGGCAGATTCTGTTGTGGGGGTTATCGCACAGCGGCTTGTAAGGAAGCTTTGTCCACACTGTCGTAAGAAACGGCTGGCGACTGCTGAAGAGAAGCGGATCATGCATCTTACGGAAGAAGAGTCGGTGGAGATTTATGAGCCGGTCGGCTGTAATCTTTGTAATGATACTGGCTACTATGGAAGAAAAGGTATCTTTGAAATCATGGAAATGAACGAAGAAATTCAGAGACTCATTGCAGAAGGCAGTGATTCAAAGAATTTGATCTATGCTGCAAAAAGGAACGGAATGCGAACGCTTCGTGAGAATGGTGTCCGGGATGTTCTTGCAGGTATTACTTCGATTGAGGAGCTGCAGAAAGCTTCGTATGAGTAAAGAGGTACTCCAGAAATCTTAAGGAGCGATAGTATGTATGATTTAAATGAAATTCTGATTCGTTCGGTAGAGTGTAAGGCTTCCGATATTCATCTTTCTGTTGGCAGAGCGCCGAACTACCGTATTGACGGTGTACTCCATACAGGGGGAGAAGAGAAGCTGATGCCAGATGATGTAAAGAATCTGATTCTGCCATTATTAGATAAAAGACATGAAGAAGAGCTGGAAAAAACAGGACAGACAGACTTTGCCTATGCGATTTCCGGTGTCGGGCGCTTTCGTGTGAATGTATTTAAGCAAAGAGGAACGCTTGCAAGCGTTATGCGGGCACTGCCATTTGACATTCCGGAGCCGGAAAAGCTTGGACTGCCGCCGGAGGTTGTCGCAGTGACAGAGAAGCGGAGGGGGCTTGTCCTTGTAACCGGACCGACCGGAAGCGGGAAGTCCACAACACTTGCCTCTTTAATCCAGGTCATTAACCGTACCCGGGCAGACCATATCATCACATTAGAAGATCCGATCGAATATTTGCACAGACATGATAAGTCTATTGTAAATCAGAGAGAGATTGGCAGTGATACGGAGAATTATGCGAAGGCATTGCGTGCCGCACTGCGGGAAGACCCTGATGTTATTTTAGTAGGAGAGATGAGAGATTTAGAGACAATCTCAACAGCAATCACTGCCGCTGAAACAGGCCATCTGGTCCTGTCCACCCTTCATACGATCGGGGCAGATAAGACGATTGACCGAATTATTGATGTATTCCCGCCAGATCAGCAGCAGCAGATACGGATCCAGCTTGCTGCCGTATTAGAATGTGTCGTATCCCAGCAGCTTTTGAAGCGCTTAGATGGGAATGGAAGGGTGGCTGCGTTAGAAGTATTATTTGCGAATAATGCCGTCCGTAATCTTATTCGTGAAGGGAAGACCTTCCAGATTACTTCGGTTATCCAGACAAGTAAGCGTCTTGGAATGCAGACGATGGACGACGCACTGTATGATCTGTATATGAGGCGGATGATTGACGGGGAGGCGGCAGTTAGTTATGCACAGGACCCTGTGGCAATGAATAAAAAGATTAATTTTGTATAGATTTGTATAGTTTTTTATAGATTTTACAGGAAGGAAGAAAGATGCCGGGTTATTTCTATATCGTGGCAGATAAATCAGGAAAAGAGAAGCGGGGCAAGATAGAAGCAGCGAATAAGGAGAGTGCCAAAGAATTCTTAAAAAAGGATGGATATGTCATTCTTTCTTTAGAAGAACAGAGCAGGCAGCTTGATGTTACGTTTTCATTTGGAAAGAAGCTGAGTCCGCGTGATCTTTCCGTATTCTGCCGACAGTTCGTCAGCATTTTAGAGGCCGGCGTTGCCATGAAGGAAGCGTTGGTGATGCTGGAGGAACAGACGGAAAATAAAAAGTTAAAAAAGTCGATCGCACAGGTTTTAACGAGCATCGAAAAGGGAAATACACTGGCAGCTGCGATGCGTGGAGAGGGGGATATCTTCCCGTCCATGCTGATTAGTATGGTAGAAGCCGGAGAAAGTGCCGGTAACTTAGAGATGGCATTTTCCCGAATGGCGGAGCAGTTTGAGAAGGATGCCAAGCTAAGGGCAACGATCCGGAAAGCAACCGTTTATCCGATTATACTGGTTCTTGCCTGTATCGGTGTTATCGGTGTTATGCTTTTATATGTTATTCCTATTTTTATAGATATGTTTAAAGAGATTGATATGGAGATGCCGCCATTTACGATGTTCGTTATGGGACTGAGTGAGTGGGCAGGAACGCATATCTATCTGATCGTAGCAGTGATCGCGGCTCTGTTCGCCGGTTATAAGGCATATTACCGAACGGAAGCCGGAAGAAAGAACATTGATGCGATAAAGATGAAGCTTCCGTTATTTGGACAGCTTGTTGTAAAGTCGAACTGTTCCCGGTTCGCAAGAACCGCCAGCACCCTGCTTGCTGCCGGTGTGCCGATGGTTGATTGTTTAGACATTGTTTCGCGAATTGTAACGAATGTTCATTATTCGATCGCAATTCAGAATGCCAGAGAAGAAGTTATGAAGGGTATTCCGCTATCGGAACCTTTAAGAGATGCCGGAATCTTCCCACCGATGGTATACCATATGACAGGTATTGGTGAGGAAACCGGTAATATAGAACAGATGCTTCATAAACTTGCCGATTACTATGACGAGGAAGTGGAGATTACCACACAGACGATTCTCGCTGCGATGGAGCCATTAATTATCGTATTTATGGCAGTCATTGTCGGTTCGTTAGTCATTGCGTCCATCCTTCCGATTGCCGCAATGTATGAGGGACTAGATACCCTCTAAATTTGATATATAGGTGAAATGCAGTCTTGGCATAGGGAGATTGCAATCATCATAGATTATTGTGACGATTTATCTCAGTCGAGAAGACTCCCACCTCTTTCAGGTGGTGAGTGGCTGCTCGACTTGAAAAAATTGCCACAGACATTTAAGTATGGAAATACTCCGGAAAAAGAGTACGAGAAGTACATATAAAAGAAAAGGAGAAATGAGTATGTTAAAATTCCTTAACAAAAAGAAAAATGATAACAAAGGATTCTCTCTTGTAGAGTTGATCATCGTAGTTGCGATTATGGCAATCTTAGTAGGACTCTTAGCACCACAGTATCTTAAATATGTAGAGAAATCAAGAAAGTCTGCCGATGCAAGCAACTTAGATGAGATGGTAAGAGCAATTCAGATATATGCTGCCGATGCGGAAGTAACATTACCAGCGGATACATATACAATTACAATTGGTAAAGGTGGAACAACAGTTGAAGCTGGAACTGCTACCCAAAAAGTTGATAATGAAAAAGTTGCAAAAGACGCTTTAAATGAGAATGCTCCTGATTGGGCAAAAACCAAGTTAAAATCCAATAAATGGACTGTAGAAACTAACAGTAGTAATGCAACATCTGTTTCAGCAGAAATTACTGTAGCACAGGATGGTGGGACAACAGTTAGATATACTCCAAGTACTCTTGCTGATTATATAAATAAAACAGCAAAATAATTATTAGTTCTATATTAACTATTCTCCTACCGGAGAACTCTGGCAACCCGTTAACCCCCACTAAATAAAGAAAGAAAGATTTTTCCTATGCTTCTTTTATTAGAATTAATACCATATGTAACCATCTTCCTGTTCGGCATTACCGTTGGCAGCTTCTTAAATGTCTGCATTTACCGGCTGCCGGAGGGAGAGTCCATCATGAAAGTTCCGTCCCACTGCATGAGCTGTGGGGCAAAGCTACGATGGTTTGACTTGATTCCGCTGTTCAGCTGGCTGTTTTTGCGGGGCAGATGCCGTCAGTGTAAGGCGGTGATTTCTGTGCAGTACCCGGTTGTGGAAGCAGTAAATGGCATCCTCTGGGTAGCTGTATTTCTTGTAAATGGCATGAATGGGGTGAGTGTGCTGTACAGCCTTATGGCATCGGCATTACTTACGCTTTCGGTCATTGACTGGAGAACTTTTGAAATTCCGTTTGGAATCAATGTATTCTTAGGAGTTTTGGGAGTGGTGGCAGTTTTTCTTGAAAAAGAGGAATGGCGAAGCCACCTCATTGGTGCAGTATGTGTCAGTGGTGTTTTGTTTGTTTTGTATCTTCTTTCCAAGGGCAGAGCGATCGGAGGAGGAGATATTAAGCTGATGGCAGCGTGCGGGTTGCTACTTGGCTGGCAGAAGATTCTTCTGGCATTTTTACTGGGCTGTATTCTTGGTTCCGTACTTCATCTTCTTCGAATGAGAGTAAGTGGAGAAGGCCACGTCCTTGCGATGGGACCGTATCTTGCGGCAGGTATTTTTCTTGCGGCACTTTTTGGAGAACGATGGATTGACTGGTATCTTAGTTTACTGGTGTGCTGACACACTGTGTCAGTACACCGACTTGTTTATCTCAGTCGCGAAGACTCCCACCCTTTCAGGTGGTGAGTGGCTGCTCGACTTGAACAAACAGGAATAAGAAAAGTATATGAAAGCTATATGTTAAGAGATATGATTTTTCATATATAAAAGTACAGGAAACCGTAAAGGTTTTCGTTCCATGTTGTATAGGAATGAGGCAGCCTGTATTTTTATATGGGAAAAATAAGGATTATGGAAGATTATTACAACAATGCAAAGTAGGAAGAGTTTGTAATATACGTTGGAGGAAAGCAAGATGGCGAATATATTAACGATAGAGGTCGGTGCGGCAGAAATACGTGTGGCTGAGATGAAAGAAGAGAAGAAGGGCAGCAGTATACGTCGGTGCTTTCGTTTTCCGGTATCGCCGGGACTTGTAGAGGATGGATTAATTCAGGATGTACAGGGACTTGGAGACCAGCTGAAAAATGAATTACTCGCAAGAAAGATTTCTGCAAGAAAGGTTCGTTTTATCGTGGCATCAAGCCGGATTGCCAACAGAGAGATTCGTATTCCCTTTATTAAGAAAAAACGGATTCAAGATTTAATTGAGATGAATGCGGTAGATTATTTTCCGATTGATCCGGCAGAATATATTATTTCCTATCGTATCATTGATGTGGAAGAAGAGGGAGAAGGCAAGGAAAAAGAGAAGAAGTACCATCTGATGGTCTATGCCTGTCCAAAAGACCTAGCTAAATCATATGGGCAGCTTGCAGAGGCAGCAGGATTGCTCCTGTCTTGTCTTGCACCGATCGGTGACAGTGTTTACATGGCAGTGCGCTCTGCTTATGCAGCAGGTACACATATGCTTATTAAGATTGAAGACAATGCAATGCTCGTTTCAGTTGTTCATAACGGAGAACTGCGCATGCAGAGAAATATCGGTTACGGTATTAACGGAGCAGTCGAGACAGTGCAGATATTTCCTGCATTTGGAGAACGTCTTTCTTATGAGGAAGCACTTGCTCTTATGATGCGGCAAAACTGTGTAAGGCGTACATTGAATCCAGATTCCGTTATTGTAGAACCCGAGGATGAGACAGAGAAAATCAAAGAAGCAAGAACGGAAGTTTCCCAGAATCTCCGCTATCTGGTAGATAATATTTCCCGAATCATGGACTATTATCTTTCGAGAAATCCAGGAAGTAGCTTTGATACGATTGAGTGCTGTGGAATCGGTGCGGCGGTTCTTGGTATGACACAGCTGTTATCACATGAGCTTGCACAGAAGGTTACAGCATTAAAGTCTGTGGAAGGACATAAGTTTGCAGAAAGTGAAGAAGGCGGGAATGCCGAAGTCATTTATGTTGCCCTGTTTGGTGTAGACAGCAACAGTGCCAATTTAATGGAAAAAGCAAAGAGAGGGCAGGGCAGAAGAAAGAAACATGACGGTGAGGATATTCGCGGAGCCGTTATTGTATTTATGCTCGGAGCTATTGCTTCGGTTGTTCTTGTTGTATTTTCTCTTGGAAACCGTCTGTACCAGACACAGAGGCAGAAGAAGCTCAATACAGAGATTACAAAGAACGAATCTGCAGAGAGCGTTTATAATGCATATAGTTCGATGAAGGAAAAGTACAGCCAGTATGAACAGATGTATGATTATACAAATACACCGAATGAAAGTCTGGTTGCATTTTTACAGGAACTAGAACAGAAGATGCCTTCCACCCTTGTAATAGAGAGCTTTACTTCAACGGGAGAGGGAGTTTCTTTTTCCTTTGAGGCAGCAAACAAAAAGGAAGCGGCAAATACGCTGATGCAGCTTCGTAAGTTTACGTCGTTAACTTCCGTAGCAACAACAGGAACGACAGAGGATGAGAGCGGTATCGTAACAATGGCAGTAACGGCTGTTTATACACAGCCGGCCGCGATGGCAGAGACACAGCAGTAGCAGGAGGCAGAAAGCATGAATTTAGATTTTTCCAGTATATCAAACAGAGAAAAAAGAATGTTATTAATGCTGTTTGGTGTGCTTTTAATGGTGGTAAGTTATATGCTGGTATTTCGCCCGCAGATGGAGAGGGCATCAGAAACTGCTATACAGAATGAAGGGCTAGATACCCGTTTAAATGAATTGCTTTCCATGGCGGAAAAAAAGGACTATTATCAGAGGGAAACGCAGAATATGCAAGAGGAGATTGATGCATATTGCGAGAAGTTTCCAGCCGATATCAAAGAGGAAGACGGAATTGTTCTTGCTCAGAATATTGAAAAGGCAGCGGGAATCACGATTGATACGGTAGGAACCGGTGTGCGGCTGATGGTTTCGGAAGATGGAACCGTAAGTGAAGAAGCAGATGAACAGCAGCAGACATTAAGTGAGCAGGACAATGCGGCGACAAAGGAACAGGTAGATGCGATCGAGGGAAATACGCAGGCAAGTACGGAGACACAGAAGCAGACCGATGATGCCCTTATGGAAGACAGTCCGACCTTATACCGGACACAGGATACCTTTAGCTATAAAGGAAGCTATGAGAATCTGAAGAAGGCGGTAACGTATATTAACAGCCAGACAGGAAGAATGACAGTTGACAGTATTACGATGGCCTTTGACTCTGGAACCGGAGGGCTTACCGGAACACTTACCGTAAATATTTATTCGATGAGTGGAATTGGAACGCAGTATCATGAGCCGGATGCAGGAACATCGATCTATGGTAAGAAAAATCTGTTTGGTACATTAGAAAAGAAAAACAAATAAGAAAAAGCGCGGGAAAGGAAGTGGCTGTAATGGACAAAAAAACAGTAAGGCAAGATAACGCAGGTATGAGCCTGATTGAAATCATTGCTGCAGTCAGTATTTTCATGGTTCTCGCGCTTATTCTTTTTCGTGGATTTGTCAGTTCCTCAAGATTAAATAAGAAGTCGGGAACGTATCTTTCTGCAACAACGCTCGCACAAAATATTATGGAAGAGATGAAAGCAAAGACATTTGCACAGACCGCACTTGCTTTTAATTATCCGGTGAACCCGATCACGAAGGAGAACCGCTTTCGCTTTTTGCAGGAGGATTCTTCCGAAGCTACAGACACTTCTGCTGTAATTACAAAAGAACTTTTAAAGACAGAGGATACTTATAAAAAAGCGAGGCTTTATGAAGAGGCGGGAAATGATGCGGATAAAGTGACCGCATCCATTCTCTCTATTGATAAGGGAAAGACCTATACCTTTCTTCCAAGAACAAAGGGAAGTAATGCATCAAAGTATTATTTTTCCATGGAAGGGATTAAAAATCAAAACAATACCTTTGATGCGTTAGTGGAGTTTGATGGAAGTAAAAGCTCTGGTTATAAGAAAAATACCTCCGGAAAAAAGGCAGGGAAGAATGATTATCTCATGCCAAATATTTCAAAACTTAACACCGAAAAGAATGCATTTTTGATTATGGATCAGGACTGGGATCAGAATGCGATGGAGACGATGTTAAAGGAACAGCTCGCAGAGGCACAAAAAAAATACTGGGAAAAGAATCACGCTGGTGTGAGTGAGCCGGCAGAATTAAATTATGAGGATGTTTATGCGAACACAAAGCGTATTCTTGAGATTAAAGTGACAAAAGAAGCCGGTGTTATTACGGCGAAGGCAAGATACACTCTGTGGACCTATCCTTACCAAAATCCGGATAATCCGTATGAGACGATGACAATCTGCCCATGTCATGGAAAGAATCTTGGAAAAAGCCAGTCCGATTCTGGCTGGATACCGGGGTGCTTTTGTACGTATGTCAGTGCGTATACGGCATTTTACAGCTCAGAAGCAGGAAATGATCTGGAAGGAATTTATGTTTTTTATTACCCCAATTATAAATCGACAAGCAGTGTCAATCCGTTAGATGAGATCGTAGTAGACAATACCGATAATTTAAAGTTTGAACTGTATGTGACAAAGCAGATTCCGATGACAGAGAACACGCATGAAAAGAATCCACCGACATCGACACAGGAAGCGAATTACCGTATGTCTCTTACAATTGAAGAGAATCCGACTGCGAAAGGGAATACGAACTGGAATACGAACTTAGGGCTTTACCGGGCACAGGTACAGCTCCGAAGCAATTTAGATTATGATATCAGTAATCTAACACAAAGCAGCCGTCCAAAGCTTGGTCAGATGAAGCTTGTTTATAAAGAAATCACAGATGGTGGATTTACAAAGAAGGCAAGTGGAAACAGTGCAAAGACAGTACTCGATTTTAATTCGCTTGATGTAAAAGAGGCGTATGACAGAATCTATACGGTAAAGGTAAGCGTTTATAAAGCAGGAGCTGCAGGAAGGAATTTCCCGGAGGAAGATAAGATTCTTACATTAGACGGTTCAAAAGAAAATTAGAAAGTATGCCGGATAAAGAAGAGCAGGTGGAATAAATGAGAGCAAAAAGAGAGTTACAAACAAAATCAAATAGTGGATTTTCCCTGATTACGGTAATTCTTGCCGTAGGTCTTGTCGGAATTCTTGTGATGCTTGTCGCTTATATCGTTATAGCAAACTTCCGCATGAAGATGTCCGGTTTAAAGGAAAAAGACGCTTTTTACACAGCAGAACGTGCCTTAGAAGAAATCCGTACCGGCTTACAGGAAGATGTTGCGGAAGCAATGTCAGAAGCCTACACGAATGTAATGGAAAGCTATAATGAAAGTGTAAAATCGGGTGATGCGGCGATGGATGCGCAGAGACAGGCGGCATATGAAAGAGAATTTTTAACGATTTTACAAAAACGTCTGCGGGGCAGTGAGAAAAGAGCCCGCTATTATGATATTACAAAGCTTCGTAACTATGTTGATCTTGATAAAGAAGATTCTTTTGATAAAACAAAGGAGTCCCTTGTAGTAACAGCAGTAGCAGAAAAAGAGTCTTCGCAGGATTCCGCAGTAAATGTTGGAGCGAAAATGACAGTAGATCCCACGAAGAAAAAGATTACCGTAAGAAATGTAAAGGTTATTTATGTTGATGAAAAGGGATATGCGGCAATCATTCGGACTAATATTGAGCTGGCGGTTCCACCAATCCAGTATCCGACACCATCTACCCTGCCCGATCTTATGAATATGATCGTTGTTGCAGGTAAGGGGATATACTGTGAGCAGGGTACAGGCAGCGGGGCAGAGGACAGTGAGATTCAGGGAAGTGTTTATGCAGGTCTTGTACCGGAAACGAAGCTTAAGGGTGTTGCCGTCAATGTAAAGGATGCCAGCATCTACTTAGCGCCCAATCGAACCTTAAACATTTCAAAGGGAGAGAGAATTGTCTGTGCCGGAGAAGTATCCCTTGCACAAAACAGCGCATTTAACAGCGCAGCGGAAACAACAGTGTGGGCGCAGGGAGTAAACCTTTCTTCGGCAAAGGCAGAGCTTTTAGGAAAAACGTATCTTTCAGATGACCTTACCGTAAAGGCAGGAAATGGAAGTTATGTAAAGCTTGCCGGAGAATATTATGGCTACGGAGATGTGGAGTCGGCATTGAACTCCGAAAACTGTATAGAATATGGGTATCCAAAGAAAAATCTGGATGGAACATATACTGGGGAAAGTGTTCGCACTGCGAATACTTATGAAAAGAAAACCGCGGCAGCTCTTTCAAGTGCGATCACAATAAATGGAAAGAGTACGACCCTTGATATGTCCGGCTTAGAGCGACTGCTGCTTGCCGGAAAAAACTATATTGCAAGTAAAGCACTGTCAACAAGTGGAACATCAGGTAACAGTGCAGATGTGCTGACCGGAGAGAGCGTGACTGTAAAAGGAACACAGCTTGCCTACCTTGTACCGGATTCTCTGCTTAGAACAGCAGAAAAAGACTATCACAATCCGATGGATTATAATACCTATGTGAAAGCTGCTGGAATTGATACAATAAACGACAGTGCATCTACAGAGCAGACAAAAATAAAACGGTTTGCTAAAAACATTGCCAGGATAGATAAGGCAGTTAAGGAATTAGGAAACCGAACATTAAAAGAGACGGGTGTTGATGCAGAAGAACCGATACAGACCGTTTTTTACAATGACGGTAGCAGTGCCGGAGGTTATGTGTACTTTTATCTTAACTTTACTGATGAGAAAAAGGCATCGGACTTTATGCAGGTTTACTATAAGAAGAATCCATCGTTAAAAAAAATGATGGATGGCTATCTGTCGTTTTATTTTAAAGGACAGGATTCTTTTGAGAAAAATACTTCCGGAATTTATGTAAAAGACCAGACAGCGTATCTTCGATATGTCGTTGGAGGAAATATTTTATCCTATGACGGGGAGAAAAAGACTGGTAATCTTGACGGTGCTACAGTCGAAGAGAATTCTCAGATGGTAACGGAAGAAGAAACAGGATACCAGAATATGTGGTATGCATTAAGACGGAAGATGATCGGAAGCTACGACCTGTTAAAGACAGAAGTAAAGGACAGTGACGGTATTTCTCATAACGAGACGGCGGTAGACAGAGATGTATTTGATAATCTTGTCAATGAAAAAGAAATGGTACAATTTATTGAATCCCATGGGAAAAAGGAAGGGAGCATCGTCTATGATGAGAGCGAAAAATCCTGTACATTTACAGCCAGTCAGGAAGATGGCGGATTACAGACCATCATGGCACATAATGGAAAGAAAAGTACTTTTTTAGTAAAAGATGAAAGCGCATCGAAAGCGGCTTTAGAAGAAAGTACAATAAAGACAAAAGAAACGTCCGTAAACGGTGCGGATAAAGAGCTTGTCATTGGCAACGGAAACAGCGAACACAGTCCGGATAAACTCCGTCTTGTTGTCTGTACCGGAGATGTCCGGATAAGAGCCGGTATTACATTTTCAGGAATCATCATGGCAAAGGGAACGATCACCTTAGAGCCGGGTGCGAAGCTTCTCTCTTCTCCGCTTGATGCTGCAAAAGCATTTCAGTCACAGATGAATAACGGAAAGACTTCTCCGAAAGATTTCTTCTGGGAGGGGGATAAATACGTTCTTGGAAACAGTCAGACATCGAATGACAGTGGAAACAGTGATAAAGATTCGGATGTGTATCATATAGAAGATTATGTGACTTATAAAAACTGGGAGAGAAAGTAAGTAAGTCTGGAAAATAAATTTGGAAAATAAATTTTAACGTAGAAAGGGGTGAGAGACATGGTGAATCCAAAAGTTCTGAAAAAGAAAAGATTTGTAAACAAAAGTGTTACGAACAGAGTGTTTGCAAAGAAAAGGTTTACAAATAAAGAGTTTACAAATAAAGGATTTACATTAGTAGAAATGATCGTTGTCGTAAGCATTTTTGCTATTTTACTTGGTATACTCATTCCTTCGTTAAACAGCCTGATCGATTACCGGGCAACAAGAGCGGCAAAGTCAATAAAGACAAGCTTTGAACGGCTTAGGACCGAAGCGGAAAGCCAGCTTGTGGCAGAAATGAAGCTGGAAAAAAAGAGCGATGGCTATTACATAAGCTACTGCATCTATAAAGGAAAAAAATCCGGAATGGTCTGGACAGATAAGCAGAAGATTGCTCCGGCCAAGACAAAAATAGAGTATAAGCTTGATGATTTATATCAAAAAGGCGAAATCAATGGACGAAGCTATCAGGAAATAAAAGAGGGAGAGACCCATGCTCTGCTTTTTACGATTGACAGAAACAAAGGAGGTTTTCGTGCTTTGCAGAAAAAACAAGTCACAACAGGTGAGGTAGAAAGCTTTCTTGAAAATAATGCAGATTTTACCTATCCTGATTTAAAATCAAACAATGTGGAAGCAGTATGTTGCTATATCCAAGTGAGTGGAAGAGTGAAGAAGAGTATCATTACACTTCATCAGAAAACAGGAAAGGTAACAATGAGTACAACGATATAAGAGAAAGGATACACAAAAAGGGCATATAAATGAGAAAAGATAACAGAGGACTTACTCTGGTAGAATTAATCGTTGTGGTAGCGATCGGTACGATATTTTCCGGTGTGATCCTTACTTTCGCGGCCGGAGCTGTCAGAAGCTACCGACATACTTCCGGAGGAGCGCAGGCACAGATTGAGATGCAGGATGCATTAGACCAGCTGGAAAGTCTGGCGATGAATGCAAATTTAAGTATGTATTATACAAAAGGGGAAAATACGACAACCAATCCGGGTGAGAAAATAGAAAAGGACAGTGATATGGAAAGTCCTCTTAATCAGACGAAAACACTTTTTATCGGGAGCGAAGACGAAAGCACAGGAGACGGTCAGCCGGTATATGCAGTGATTATATGGGATGCAGATCGCGGCAGATTAACCTTGTCCACGCAGGGACTTAGAAGAGGTACAGGTACGGCTTCTATGGGAACTTCAGAAATTCTTGCAGAAAACATTACGCAGTTTTCAGCAGATATCCACCATGCAGCAGACAGGCATACCGTTCTTTTTAAACTGGTAACAAAAGTAAACGGCAGAGAAAACAAAAAGACAGAAACAGTTACCTTACGAAACGATATCGTGATAGCGGCACCGGGTGCCGAGTAAGAAACGGGAGGCAGCAGATGATGAAAACAGGTACAAAGAAAGTCTTATATACGTTTATTGCAGTAGTATCTGCTCTTGGTCTGGGTATCGGGGCGGTGTTAGTCAGTATGTTAAATGTTCAGGCATCTACAGAGATGATGCCCGGAATCGAACAGATTCTTGACGAAAAGACAGAGGAAACACCGTTTCGTATTCTTGAATTAGTTAACAGCTCTTCCGATGCCGAGATCGGCTATTATATTTCCGGTCAGGAGCCGTATCTTACCCAGTATACATATACCCAGAATACTACCGATGGAAGTGCTGGGGAGAGTCAGATATTTTCTTCCGTAGAAGAAGGGCTTTCTGTTCTTCCGACAAAAGAAGAACGCCAGAAGTTTGTGGAAGCCTCCGACACAAATCAGGTAAAAAATCCGCTTGACTTTTCGTGGAATGTAGACAATCCGGGTCCAGGCAGCGAAGCGGATTATCCACTATCTTTTAAGTCTTATGCAGAAAAATATTTTCTTTCCAAAACAGATGACAGTACAAAGTGGAATCGTGTAGATTTTAAACAATCCCGTAAAGAAACTTTGACAGGACATTATGAGGAAAATGCCTCCGGAAAAGGAGACTATACAAAAGAAGAACAGAAATATTATCCGATTCGTGAAGACGTAAAAAGCGATGGCAGTACTACACAGAAATATCGAGAAAATATAAGCAGCTTCTTCTATTCGGATGACACAGAGGCTATGGCACCCTATCAGATCTCTTTTGAAGAAGTAAAAAATGCTGACATAAACGCTGCCTTAAAAGACGATAACGACACAACCATTGCCGATACGTATGATTATAGCAAAGGCGGCTTTGGTTACTATGAAAATGTTTACGGGGAGCTTACTTTCAGGATTGCACAAGACATTGCAAAGAAAAAGTACACTTTTCCGGGAGAGAATCCAGCCGTAGTGGATGGCGAGACAGATAACACAGATACTTCCGCAGGAACACAGGCAAATCCCAATATTTATAGAGGAGAGAATATTGAAGAATATCCATATTATAAATATACATGGGTTGGTGATTTGGAAACTGTAAAACAAAAGGCTGATAAAAATAAGGGAACTACGCAGCATAACGATGGAGACATCACTTTAGAAGACGGACAGTATTGGTACTGGACAAAGGAAAGCAGTGAAAATAGAGAGGATGCGGATACCCAGGATACCGAGGTGCAGGATGCGGATGCACAGGATACAGATACACAGGATGCGGATGTGGTAGGAGAAGCAGATACGGTTTCTGAAAAAAAAGAGGCATTGTATATCGTGACCGGCCGTCAGGCAGTAGCAAAAAGCCAGTTAAAAGAAATTCCAGAACAAATTTCTTATAATTACTATTATAAAGTAAAACGCGTAGACTATTGCTGCAAACTTTCCGAATCCGGACAGGAAAATGATCCGGAAGCCTGCACCTATTATGGCTGGTACTATGCCGCGCATCCTTCCAATGAAGATACCTATATTGCAGTAGAAGAGGATGCGGATAACAGTACAGAAAATACAGACGGAACAGGAAGTTCGCTTGCAGCAATATTAAATTATACAGCAACGCACTATATATCTGCGGCGCAATATACCCTGACTCCGGGCAAGGGAAGCTATGACTTTATAGAAGAAAATGGTGCGAAAGATACCGAACAGCAGGTAGAACTTGATCATCTTTTTTATCAGGGTGGTTACACGAACCATGACTGGTTTAAAAGATATGTCTTTCATCTTGCACCGGACAGTACAGATCAAACCATCCAGCAGCAATTTAAAAACTTATCTATAAAAGTAGATACAAAAGTTATCAATAAAAATGAGACAGAAGAAGGAAACGATGCACTACCAGATCTTGATGACTATGACCTCATCTATATTAACGGAAGACTTTCTAAGACGCAGGCAGAAAAAATTGCAGCAACGACAAAGCTTCCGGCAATCATCAACCAAAAAACAGTAATGGCAACAGATGCCGATAAAACAGCGATTGCCAATGCATTTGCAGCATATATAGATAAAAACTATACGATCAATGATTCCTATGTTTCTGAAAGGATATTCTTTATAAACGATAATATCTGCAACTTAAATTTAAATTTCCATACACAATTCAAAGATGCACAATTAGCTAGGTTCTCTGAAATTACAGACTATATCAAGAGTGAAAATAATTATCGAGAAGTCGTTGAAAGTGGAGAAAATGGCGAAAAAACAGATCCCTTATCTACAGAAATCTCGCAGGCGAGGGTGATAGAGTATATTCTTAATTATAAATATAAAAGACAGACTCCGTATAAAAGTACGATAAACGTACTTGATATCGAGCCGGCAAGTGCAACGGCAAGTATAACAAAAAACAATGTAAGAAAATGGCTTGGTCTTACGGAGGTGGGAGATGAAAATCTTAAAAGTGAACTAAAGCGGGGAACGATAAAAAGTTTTTGTTGTGAAGAAACATCTGGAGAAGGGGCAGCACATGGTTATGCTAAAAATATGCTTGATGGGAATGATTCTACCTATTGGCATTCAAGATGGAGTTCAAACAAAGAAGCGGGACCACACTGGTTTGAGTATAAACTAAGTCCGGAAGATAGCAAAAGAAAGTTAAAAGGTTTTCATTATGTGGCGAGACCAAATACAAATGGATATGCAAATGGAAAGCCATTGACGCTGGATGTGCAGATGTATGATGAGGCAGATACATTATTATATGAAGAAGAAAATATAAAAATGACAGAATCAGGTTCTGTTTCAGAGTTGAATCAGTGGATTGAGAAGGATGTAAAGTTTAAAAAGCCAGTGAAAAATGTAAGCTATATTAAAGTGATATTTACTGATGCATATAATAATGAAGTGAGTGATAAACATTCTGCAGCATATGCTACTTGTGCAGAGTTTAGTACTTTATATACAGATAATGATGAAGATGATGACACAGTTGCAACCGAAATTAATATTACGCATATGACAAGCTCTGAATTTGTCGGACATATTGATGATATCAATACAAAATATGATGCCATTTATTTTGGAGATAGTTATAATAACTGGGATTTTCTGCGAAATGGGGATGTAAATGATAATAATCAGAAGATTAGCCTGTACGCACATATAGGAGGTGTATTTGGTGGGAAGAAAGATCCTGATAAAAATAACCATCGCAGATTGTTAGGAGGTCTGTTAGGTCTGCTGGATATAGATTATGCTGTAGATGATAATGGAAAGATTCTTGGAATTTGGAATCCAACCCATCCCGGCTTGGGAGATTTGGCACAAAAAGTAGGTGTGATGCGTGGATCAGGCAATGATATAACGAAACAGCAGGTAAAAGAGCTGGAAGATTTTATGTCAAGTGGCTATCCGATTATTATTGGGAATAAACTTTTAAATAGTGATGGAACAGCAGTAAATGCAGATGTTGTGGATTCTTCTTCCTATATGTATGAATTTTTAAGTGAGGCGATAGACAAAGAGAAAGATAGAGTGAATGTTATGTCTAAAACAGAAGCCGATAATGCTCAAAATCTTAATTTCTTTTTCTATATGGCAAAACCGGAAATCAGTTTTTCAGAAAATGGAATGCCTCCAGAACCAAAACGATTGAATTATTTAAGCTATACATATAATAAAGAAGCTGTACAGGGATTACTATCTCAGAAAGAAGAAGGGCTGTCTTATACATTTACAATAAAAAATGAATCAGAAATTTCTATGGCAAAAGCGACATATGATTGTGAGTTGTTTATTGATTTAAATTTTGACGGCAATCTGACTTCTGATGAAGAACAATCAGAATATATGCAGGTACAGGATGCCTCTGGAAATGTGGTTCGAAAGAAGAATGGAAAGTACCACTTGAAAGTTGGAAAAAAATATATTTTAACCAGAAAAATTCCAAAAGATTATTATAAGGTTATCACATGGAAGATACAGATTAGTAATAATGATAATTCATCTATTCGAACAAGCAGGATGGGATTTACAAAGAGAGAAGTAGAGAAAAAACAAGATATAAATGTGCTGCAGATAAAGCCGGCTATAAATGACAAAGCTCCTGTAACATGGGATTTAGGTTCGGATACTACTTTTAAACAAATGATTCAAAAAGAAGGAAGTTTTAATATAATTATTGAATCGGTTGATACGAGAACTTATGAAAAAAGAATAAAAGAGAATAGACAATATCTGGATAAGTATCAAATGGTAATTATTGGATTTGCCGATGGCTTTGGTATTGATAATATTAAAAACGATGATGAGGCGGTAGATGCAATCAGGGAATTCATTGAAGCTGGAAAAAGCGTTATTTTTGCTCATGATACTACTTCATTAAATAACAGGGATCCTAAAAAAGTAAATGATCCAGAGCCAAAGCCAACAGATGATGTACGGCGTTCTTTAGATTTATATCCAAATGGGAAGACGGATCCAGGCTGGGTTTGGGGGTATTCGTTAAATACCTATCTTCGTGCCAGTGTAGGGATGGACCGATATGGAATAACTTCGGATGAGGTGATTAAAGTTGATGGGAAAGATACAACGGTAAGCAGGGTTTTGAAAGAGGGGAATGATTTATTATCAGATAATTCAGCCTTCAAAGCAATTCAGAAAAAGGTATCGGATATGGCATATACATTTGGAACCAATAAACAGGAAAGCAGTTTTATGACACAAGGGTTCTGTAATACAATTATGGGATATCCCAATTCACCGAGGGAAACGAATATAGCAAGTAAAGTGAATGAGGGAGCCATGACACAATATCCATATTACATAAGTTCTTCTATTAGTACAGCAATTACGCACTCACAATATTATCAGCTCGCAATGGAAGAAGATTCTAATCATGATGGAGCAAATGATATTGTTGTATGGTTTTGCTTAAAAAATGGAAAAGAAAATGCATATACATACAGCCCAAACGATGTTCGTAATAATTATTATTTTTACAGTAAAGGAAATGTTATCTACACTGGAGTAGGGCACAAAACAGGAATTACACAGCAGGAACAGCAGCTTTTTGCGAATGCCGTTATTGCTGCCGCAAACGTTACGGCAGTTGATCCGGAAGCCACCTTTCTTGATGATTTTGACCCAGTAGCTTCACAGGAAGAGCATCGTTATTATATGCCGGACCGCTTAAAAGCATCGGAAGCTGGTGATACATCAAATATTTTAGATGGGGACAATACATTTTGTATTCGAATCCGCGACTACAACATGGTTGCATCGAACTTAAGCAATACGGACAGTAACGCAAATTCGCTTACAATGGAGCTGTATATCGAAGATAATAAAAATGGAAAAGAGATGAATATCAATGGCGAATCTGTAAAGGTAAGTAAAATTTCAGTGTCCGGAAAGGCAGATATCCTGAAAAAATATTCGGACGGACAGACGATTACAGTTAATCAGGAAGGAGAGTTTCAACTACAGGGGAATGATACCTTCCAGTTTAGCTTAAACGATATGGAAAGCTATTTAAAAGAAACAAATACAACATATAAAAAAGAATGTCGTATTTTTGCGAAAGTAGATAGTAGAGTTACCTTATATGGGGTGCCAGCCAATAAAGAAACCTGGACTTCGGTAAGTTTAAAACCAAGACAGCTTTTTGATTTGGATTAGTCAGAAATATATGATATACTTTACATAAGTCCGGCAGATACTGGTCTGCCGGATTATTTTATATGGATTATAATACAAAAAGATTGCAAGAAGATATAATATATATAGATAAAAAGGGGAGAATAAAATGGCAGCTTACACAATCGAAAATGAAAAGTTATCTGTAACTATTGATGCGCATGGGGCAGAACTTAGCAGCATTTATGATAAGGAAAATGACAGGGAGCTTATCTGGCAGGCTGACCCCGCTTTTTGGAATCGCCATGCACCGGTGCTTTTTCCCAATGTAGGAAAGTATTATGGTGGACATTTTACTTATAATGGCAAAGCATATCCAATGGGACAGCATGGATTTGCCCGAGATACGGAATTTGAGCAGATAGCAGCAGGAGAAGATTTCGTAACGTATCGTCTATGTGCTGATGAGGAAAGTAAAAAGAAATATCCGTTTGATTTTGTGCTGGAAATTACGCATAGATTAGAGAACAATCGCTTGTCGGTAGAATGGAATGTGAAGAACGTAGATGATAAAGAAATGTATTTTACAATCGGTGGACATCCTGCATTTAACGTAAATATTCTTCCAGATACAGATTTTGAGGATTACTCGCTTGTATTTAAAGAAGGAATAGAAACTCTTTCCTATATTCTTATTGATGCAGAAAACGGTACTGCACTCACCGATAAAACATACAAACTGGAACTGACAAATAGCAAATATGCTCTGAAAAAAGATATGTTTGATAAAGATGCCTTAATATTTGATAATGGACAGATCGAATGGGTGGGATTAGCATTACCGAATGGAAAGCCTTATATTGCATTAGAAAGCAAAAACTTCCCTAACTTTGGAATATGGTCGAAACCGGGCGCACCATATGTTTGCTTAGAGCCATGGTGCGGACGATGCGATAATAAAGGATTTCATGGGGAGATTTCTGAAAAGCCGGGCATCAACACATTAAAAGCCGGGGAAGTTTTTAAAAAGTCCTATGATATCATCATATATTAATATCACGAATTACCTCGTAGCTGACGCTGCTCCCGTAATTCTGAAACATTCATAATTGCTCATTTTTCTTTGAAAAATGGGCTGCTTAACAGAAAATATTTGTAGTTAATTTGGAAGAATAAAAAGTACTCTCGGAATCTTTTTGTGCTTGATTTTGCAAGAAAGATTCCGAGAGTACATTAAAGTGATAGGAGGGCGAGCTATTGGCAGGAGCAAAGAAAGAAAAAAAGCATATTGTTGTATTTCAGGATGAAGAGGGCAATGTCTTAAAGACTTCCTTTGTTTCGCATGAAGAAGAGGCGATTCCTCCTGAACTTCCCAAAAAGAAAGGCGAATCGGAGCATCATGAAATAAAATTTCAAGGATGGGACCAGGATATTTCCTGTGTGCAGGGGAATCTTGTGGTAAAGGCGGTTTATAAAGAAGTACCGAAAGAATATCTGGTGATGTATTTCCATGAGAGTGGAAAGTTACTTGGAACAGAAAGTGTTCCATACGGTCAGGCGGCATCACAGCCATATCATCCACAAAAACCAAAGACAGCGGAACACTATTATATTTTTAAAGGCTGGAATAATGACCTTTCTCACATAGAAAAAGATACGATGGCAAAGGCTGTCTTTGAGGAGAGGGAACGCTCTTTTACAGTAGCTTTTTTTCATGAAGACGGCACAGTATTAAAAAAAGAAGAAGTTTTATATGGACAGGAAGCACATGCGCCACAAAGCCCGGTAAAACAGCAGGATGCAGTATGGCATTATATCTTTGAAGGCTGGGATAAAACCTTTGACAGTGTAAAAGAAAATATAGAAGTTCATGCGGTTTTTTCATCTGTTTACAATGAATACAACGTATGTATCTATGAACGATTATCGGAAGGTAATAACGGTTTACAGGATGAACAACTAGAAGAAAAAATAAAAGAAAAGCAATACCATTACGGAGACTTAATAGAGTATCCCAAGTTAAAGAAAAAGGGATATACGTTACGCTGGGATAACCATCCGGAAACAGTAACGCAAGATGAAGAAATTCATGCAAGCTGGGAGTTTTCAAATCCGGCAGGCAGGGTAGCCGAGGTGGAAGGAAATCGCTATGAAATTATAAACCCGTCCATAAAGAATGGCAGTGTTCGGTTATTATATTATATAGAAGATACCAGTCAGATTCAGATTCCGGCGCAGGCAAAAATCGGTGATTATTATTATTTTATAGAAAGAGTAGCACCGAGAGCTTTTTGCGATTGTAGAAAAATGCGTTCGCTTACGCTGCCGGATTGTATTCGGGTTCTGGAAAAAGAAGCACTCGCCGGATGCAAGCGACTAGAGAAGATTACTTTAGGAAAAAGCTGTAATTCCAGACTGCATAGTATAGAAAAAGAAGTTTTTTGTGAAAATGAGCATCTAAAGACTATTTATTTAAAAGGAAGAAACTTGCAAAAAGTTTATGCAGATACATTTGCCCGATTAAAAAACGAAGTAGAAGTTTATGTACGTCCGGAAAGCCTGGCGAATATGAACAGGCTGCTTCAAAAAGGAGTAAGGACAGGTAAAGTGAGGATAAGAGCTGGTAAATGAAAGAGCGAATCCCCAAGCTATGCTGGGTGAATATAAGATATAAATGCCGGTATTATATAGTGCTTATACCAAAATAAAAAAATAGGTGACAAATATCAGATATAGTAGGGTGAAGAATAATATCAGATGTGAGATGACTCCCACATCTTCAGGTGGAGACAAATTAGTATCAGTGGTGGGAGTCAATCCACCATCTGATATAGCCTCCGGCAGGATTGCAGAGATGCGCAAAAGAAATATGTCATGCTTTGCATGACGCGCATCTCGCAGCAAGAATGCCGAGGCATTTTTGAATTTTGTAAAAGAAATAGTCAATTTATCTATAATAATGATAAAAAAATAACAATATATCAAAGCAAAAGAACACAAAGGGAAAGAAAAATACAAAAAAAGTACAGTATACAACATTTTTTAAGAAAAATAAAATTTATTCAAAAAAAGCTTGACTCACATATACTGTTGTGATATTATAATATCCGTTGCACACGAGAAATCCATTTTTCTTGGAAAAATGAAAAGAATCTTAAAAGAAAGTTAAAAAACTTCTTGATAGATTAGAAGTTGTGTGATAATATATAAAAATTCACATTTGAAAGAGAGAACAGACTTCTTAAAAAAGAAAAAAAGTTTTTGAAAAAAGTTCTTGACAAGAACTTGAAGATGTGATAATATAATTAAGCGTTTTCGAAAGAAAACACAAAACCTTGATAACTGAATAACAAAACAACCTTGAACGTTAATTCAAATTTCATTCGGGTTTTCCTGAGAGTGATGTCTGCAGGAAAGTCCATGGAACAGAACGAAAGTTCAAAACCTAAATAAACAGTAAAGACAGGAAAAGAACCAGTGGTTCTGGACCTCGATCTGACATCTTAAACATTTTATTTGAGAGTTTGATCCTGGCTCAGGATGAACGCTGGCGGCGTGCCTAACACATGCAAGTCGAACGAAGCACCTTTTAAGATTCTTCGGATGATTGATCGGTGAC